>NZ_JBNDHY010000031.1:0-37103 GCF_056755315.1 Monashia sp. HAY1-2A | reverse complement strand
AACGTCGCGACACCGCTGACCTCGGCCTCGGTGAGGTCGAGGACCTCGGCGCAGAAGGTGACGCCGCGACCCGTGACATAGCCGTCGACCGACTGCACGAGGTGCAGCAGCGGCAGCAGGGCCGAGCGCTTCTGCGGGTAGCGCGCGATGACCTCGGCCGCGTCGGCGCGCAGCCGGGCGAGCGTCTCGTCGTCGTACGGCGCCTTGGACTCCGGGCTGACGTGCAGGTGGCCTGACGCGTCGTGACCGCTCAACGGTCCACACCTCCCATGACGGGGTCGATCGAGGCCACCGCGACGATGACGTCGGCGATCTGGCTGCCCTCGCACATGGCGGCCACGGCCTGCAGGTTGTTGAAGCTCGGGTCGCGGAAGTGCGCGCGGTACGGGCGCGTGCCACCGTCGGACACGAGGTGGCAGCCGAGCTCGCCCTTGGGCGACTCGATGGCGACGTACACCTGACCCGGCGGGACGCGGAAGCCCTCGGTGACGAGCTTGAAGTGGTGGATCAGGGACTCCATCGAGGTGCCCATGATCTCGCGGATGTGGTCGAGGCTGTTGCCGAGGCCGTCGCTGCCGAGCGCGAGCTGCGCCGGCCACGCGATCTTGCGGTCCTCGACCATGACCGCGTTGTCGGCGCCCTCGTCCGCCTGGAGCCGGTCGATGCACTGCTCGACGATCTTGAGCGACTCGTACATCTCGTCGATGCGGATGCGCAGGCGCCCGTAGGCGTCCTGGCTCGTGCGGGTGATGACGTCGAAGTCGTACGTCTCGTAGCCGCAGTAGGGGTCGAGCTTGCGCAGGTCGTGCGGCAGGCCGGTCGAGCGCAGCACCGGACCGGTGATCCCGAGGGCCATGCAGCCGGCGAGGTCGAGGACGCCGACGTCGACGGTGCGGCCCTTGAGGATCGGGTTCTCGTTGAGGAGCGCCTCGAGCTCGCCGAGGCCCCGGCGGACCTGCGGCACCATCTCGCGCAGCGCGTCGATGGCGCCCGGCGGGAGGTCCTGGGCGACGCCGCCCGGACGGATGTAGGCGTTGTTCATCCGCAGCCCGGTGACCATCTCGAAGATGCGAAGGACCCGCTCGCGCTCGCGGAACGCGACGGTCATGACGGTGGTCGCGCCCATCTCCATGCCGCCGGTGCCGAGGCAGACCATGTGCGAGTTGACGCGCGTCAGCTCCATCATGAGGACGCGGATGACGTTGGCCCGCTCGGGGATCTGGTCGGTGATGCCGAGCAGCTTCTCGATGGCGAGGCAGTACGCGGCCTCCTGGAACATCGGCGTCAGGTAGTCCATCCGGGTGCAGAACGTCACGCCCTGCACCCAGTTGCGGAACTCCATGTTCTTCTCGATGCCGGTGTGCAGGTAGCCGATGCCCGCGCGGGCCTCGGTCACCGTCTCGCCGTCGATCTCGAGGATGAGGCGCAGCACGCCGTGCGTCGACGGGTGCTGGGGACCCATGTTGACGACGATGCGCTCCTCGCCGAGCGAGGTGGCCTCGTCGACGAGGTCGTTCCAGTCACCGCCCGCGGCGTTGAAGACGTGGGCGCCGGAGGCGGCCTCCTCGTCGGCGACCGACGTCGCGTAGACGTCGTTGGCACCCTCGTCGGGCACCTCGGTCTGGGTGAACTCGGTGTGCGTGCTCATCAGTTGTACGACCTCCGCTGGTCCGGCGGCGGGACGGTGGCGCCCTTGTACTCGACGGGGACGCCGCCGAGGGGGTAGTCCTTGCGCTGCGGGTGGCCCGGCCAGTCGTCGGGCATGAGGATGCGGGTCAGGGCCGGGTGGCCGTCGAACTCGATCCCGAACATGTCCCACGTCTCGCGCTCGTGCCAGTCGTTGGCCGGGTACACCGAGACGACGGACGGGATGTGCCGGTCGTCGTCGGGGCACGAGACCTCGACGCGGACGCGCCTGCCGCCGTGGGTGATCGACAGGAGGTGGTAGACCGCGTGCAGCTCCTCGCCGGTGCGTTCGGGGTAGTGCACGCCGGACACGCCGGTGCAGACCTCGAAGCGCAGCGACGCGTCGTCGCGCAGCACGCGGGCCACGGCGAGCAGGTGCTCGCGGCGCACGTGGATGGTCATCTCGCCGCGGTCGATGACGACGCGGTCGACGGCCTCGGCGTAGGAGGCCGAGCCGCCGACGAGGCCGCGCTCGAGGTTGTCGGCGACCTCGTCGAAGTAGCCGCCGTAGGGCCGCTCCGACGCGCCGGGCACGAGGATCGGGCGACGCAGGCCGCCGTAGCCGGTGGTGTCCTGGGCCATCGTCGCGCCGAACATGCCCTGGCGCACGCCCACGACGCGCGGGCCGGTGGGGTTGGCGCCGTCGGGCTGGGCCAGCTCGACCTCGCCGGGCGTGATGCCGGAGGTCTGGTCCTTGGTCGTGTCGGCGTGGACGGCGTCCCTCGTGTCCTCGCTCATGCGAGCAGCCCCTTCATCTGGTGCGTCGGGGTGGCCGAGAGAGCGGCCTCCTCGGCGGCGCGGGCGGCGTGCTCGCGGTTGACGCCGAGCGGCGAGCTCTCGATCTGGTGGTGCAGCTCGATGATCGCGTTGAGGAGCATCTGCGGGCGCGGCGGACAGCCCGGCAGGTAGATGTCGACGGGGATGATGTGGTCGACGCCCTGGACGATCGCGTAGTTGTTGAACATGCCGCCCGAGCTGGCGCAGACCCCCATCGAGATGACCCACTTGGGGTTGGGCATCTGGTCGTAGACCTGGCGCACGACCGGGGCCATCTTCTGGCTGACCCGGCCGGCGACGATCATCAGGTCCGCCTGGCGCGGCGTCGCCGAGAAGCGCTCCATGCCGAAGCGGGCGATGTCGTAGTCGGGCGTGCCGACGGCCATCATCTCGATCGCGCAGCAGGCCAGGCCGAACGTCGCCGGCCAGATGGAGGCCTTGCGCATGTAGCCGGCCAGGCCCTCGACGGTCGAGAGCAGGAACCCTGCGGGCAGCTTCTCTTCCAGACCCATTGCTTACTCCTTAGCTTGCTGTCGTCCCCGGTGCGCCGACCGTCCGGTCAGTCCCACTCGAGGCCGCCGCGGCGCCACACGTACGCGTACGCGACGAACACCGTGAGGACGAACAGGACCATCTCGACCAGCGCGAAGAGGCCCAGCTTGTTGAAGGCCACCGCGAACGGATAGAGGAAGATCGACTCGATGTCGAAGATGATGAAGAGCATCGCCGTCAGGTAGTACTTGATCGGCACGCGTCCCCCGCCGGCCGCATGGGGCGTGGGCTGGATGCCGCACTCGTACGCCTCGAGCTTGGCGCGGTTGTAGCGCTTCGGACCCACGACGAGCGACGTGAACACCGACAGGGCCGCGAACGCGAAGCCGAGCCCCAGCATGAACAGGATCGGGACGTACGAGTTCATCCGAGGTCACTTTGCCTTTCGGTCGTGCGTGTCGACGGGGCGGTGGTGCGCCAGAACGGGTGGTCCGTCGAGGAGGGCGTCACGGCAGTTGCGCGGCGCACCCATCCTAGGGGCGTCGGGATCGATTGTGCTCGGCGTCACAAGGCGCCCGGCAGCGGGGTGGCTCATGCGTCCGGCGCCAGTCGCGAGAGGGCGGTGATGATCCGGTCGCTCGCGCCGCGCCCGCGGGGGTCGGCGAGGTTGGCCATGATCTTGAGGAGGAAGGGCATGAGCTTCGTGCGGGGCAGGCCGTAGCGCGTCGCGAGGCGCATCACCTCGGGGTTGCCGATGGCGTGGGCGAACCAGCGGCCGAGGGTGAAGTAGCCGCCGAGCTCGTCCTTCATGACCTTCGGGTAGCTGGCGAGGACGCGCTCGCGGCCCGCGTCGTCGGGGCGGGCGTGCGCCTGGGCGATGACCTCCGCGCCGACGCGGGCGGCCTCCAGGGCGTAGTCGATGCCCTCGCCGTTGAACGGGTTGACCATGCCCCCGGCGTCGCCGACGAGCAGGAGACCGTCGGCGTAGAGCGGGCTGCGGTTGAAGCCCATCGGCAGGGCGGCCCCGCGGATCGGGCCGGCGGCCTCGTCGTGCTCGAGCTGCCACTCGGGCGATATGTCCTCGACCCACCTGCGCATGACGTGCTTGTAGTCCGTGTGCTGGAAGGCGGCCGTCGTGTCGAGCGTGCCGAGGCCGACGTTGGTGCGGCCGTCCTCGAGCGGGAAGAGCCAGCCGTAGCCGGGCATGAGGATGCGGTTGCCCGCGTCGTCGCGCGTCCACAGCTCGAGGTGGCTCTCGAGGTAGTCGTCGCGCTTCGGGGTCGTGTAGTACGCGCGGACGGCCACGCCCATGACGCGGTCCTCGCGCTTGGGGCGGCCGACGGCCGTGGCGAGGCGGCTGGAGACGCCGTCGCTCGCGACGACGACCGGAGCCCGGTAGGTGACGCTCTCGCCGGTGGCGCGGCCACGGTCGTCGACCTTCTTGGCGGTGACGCCGACGACGCGCCCGGACGCGTCGTGGACCGGGGCGGTGACGCTGGTGCGCTCCTCGAGCTTGGCGCCACGCGACTGCGCGTGGCGGGCGAGGGTCTCGTCGAGCTGGGCCCGGGTGCGGACCATGCCGTAGGAGGGGAACGCGTCGTTCTCGGGCCAGTCGAGCTGCAGCGTGTGACCGCCGCCCTTGATGCGCAGGCCCTTGGTGCGCTGCCAGCCGCTCGTGTCGATGCCGAGGGAGACGAGCTCCTTGGTGGCGCGCGGGGTCAGCCCGTCGCCGCAGATCTTGTCGCGCGGGAAGGCGGACTTCTCGAGGAGCAGGACGTCGAGGCCGTGGTCGGCCAGGTAGGCGGCAGTGGCCGATCCGCCCGGACCGGCGCCGACGACGATGACGTCGGCGCTGGCGTCCGAGAGGGCGCCGGCATGCGCTGCAGGGCTCGTCGCCGAGCCGGTGCTGCTCATCTCTACCACGGGGCTTCCGACCTGCTTGTGAAGATCTTCACGAACTCTGCGGAGTCTATGCCCGAGGTTTCCGGCTTGTCAGATAAGGCATACCTAACCTGACGGGTCCGGTCAGGCGGCGTCAGCGCTTGGTGGCCTGGTGGAGCGCGACGATGCCGCCGGTGAGGTTGGTCCAGCGCACGCCCGTCCAGCCGGCCTGCTCGATGACCGCGGCCAGCTCGCCCTGCGGCGGCCAGGCCCGGATCGACTCGGCGAGGTATACGTAGGAGTCGGGGTTGCTCGAGGTGCGGCGGGCCACCGGCGGCAGCGCGCGCATGAGGTAGTTGGAGTAGACGGTCCGGAACGCCTTGTTGACCGGCTGGCTGAACTCGCAGACGAGCAGCCGCCCGCCCGGCTTCGTGACGCGGAGGAACTCGCGGAGGGCGGTGTCGACGTCCGCGACGTTGCGCAGGCCGAAGCTCATCGTCACGACGTCGAAGCTCTCGTCGGCGAACGGCAGGCTCATCGCGTCCGCAGCGGTGAAGGCCATGTCGGGGCGGCGCCGCCGGCCGACCCGCAGCATGCCGAGCGAGAAGTCCGCGGGCACGACCTCGATATCCCGGTCGGCCCACGGCTCGCTCGACGTGCCGGTGCCCGCGGCGATGTCGAGGACGCGCTCGCCCCGCTTCGCGTCGACCGCCCTGACGACCGCGCGGCGCCAGAGCCGGTCCTGCCCGAGGGAGAGCACGTCGTTGGTCACGTCGTACTTCTCGGCGACGGTGTCGAACATCGACGCGACGTCGACCGGCTTCTTGTCGAGCTGGGCACGGGTCATGCGCTCATCCTCGCACCCTCGTCCCGTCGGGCGGAGCGGCGGCCGCGCGGTCCGGGCACGGGTCCGGCGGTCGTAGAGTTTGAGGCGATGTCCACGCTCCCGGCCGCCGAGGCGGCCTCCTCCGCCGCGGCCCCGACCGTCGTCGTGCGCTCGGTGCCGCTCACCTCGGACACCCCGTTGCTGCACCACCTGCCGGCCGACGTGCCGCACGACGAGCTCGTCTCGTGGGTGCGCCGTGGCGACGGCCTCGTCGGCTGGGGCGTCGCCCTGTCGTTCGAGGCGCGCGGCGCCGACCGGTTCCGCGAGACCGAGGCGTGGTGGCGCCGGGTGACGGGGCACGCCGTGGTGCGCGACGACGTCGAGCGGCCCGGCTCCGGGCTCGTGTGCTTCGGCTCGTTCCCCTTCGCCGACGACTCCGCCGAGTCCGCCCGCCTCGTCGTGCCCTCGACCATCGTCGGGCGGCGCGAGGGCCGCACGTGGCTGACGACCATCTCGACCGGTCCACAGCTGCCCACCGTCGAGCCGCCCGAGCCGGCGTCCGAGCCCGTGCCGCCGGCGCGCATCGCCTTCGCCGACGGCGCCGTCTCGCCGTCCGACTACGCGCACTCGGTGGCCGAGGCGGTCCGGCTCATCAACGACGGCGAGGTCGACAAGGTGGTCCTCGCCCGCGACCTCGTCGCCACCGCCGCGGGCCCGATCGACCCACGCTGGATCCTGCGCCGGCTCGCCGACCGCTACGAGAACACCTGGGTGTTCGCCGTCTCCGGCCTCGTCGGCGCCACGCCTGAGCTGCTCGTGCGCCGCGACCAGGGGCTCATCACCTCGCGGGTGCTCGCCGGCACCATCCGCCGCACCGGTGACGACGCCAAGGACCTCGCCCTCGCCGCGTCGCTCGCCCGCTCGAGCAAGGACCTCGAGGAGCACGAGTACGCCGTCCGCTCCGTCGCCGACGCGCTCGCACCGCACTGCTCGTCGATGAACGTGCCCGAGGCGCCGTTCGTGCTGCACCTGCCCAACGTCATGCACCTGGCGACCGACGTCGCCGCCGTGAGCGCCGACGACGCGTCGGCCCTGACGCTCGCGGCGTCGCTGCACCCCTCGGCGGCGGTCGGCGGGACGCCGACGGCGCGCGCCGTCGAGCTGATCCGCGAGCTGGAGCACATGGACCGCGGCCGGTACGCGGGCCCGGTCGGCTGGATGGACGCGCACGGCGACGGCGCGTGGGGCATCGCCCTGCGCAGCGGTGCCTACGCACCCGGCGACCCGTCGCAGCTGACGCTCTACGCCGGCTGCGGCATCGTGGCCGGCTCGGACCCCGAGTCCGAGGTCGCCGAGTCCATCGCCAAGCTCATCCCGATGCGCGACGCGCTCGCGGACGACTGATCGGCGACCAGCCGACCATGGACCGCCACCGCACGGCCCCGCAGCTGGCCCTGCTCGTCCTGCAGGAGCTGTGGCGGGCCGGGGTGCGCGACGTCGTCCTCGCCCCGGGCTCGCGCAACGCCCCCGTCGCGCTCGCCCTCGAGGCCGCCGACGCGGCCGGGGACCTGCGGCTGCACGTGCGGGTCGACGAGCGGTCGGCGGCCTTCCTCGCGCTCGGGCTCGCGACGGGGTCACGCCGGCCCGTGCCGGTCGTCACGACGTCGGGCACCGCAGTCGGCAACCTCCTGCCGGCCGTCATGGAGGCCCACCACACCGGGCGCCGGCTCCTCGTCGTCAGCGCCGACCGGCCCGACCGGCTCCGGGGCACCGGCGCCAACCAGACGACCCAGCAGGCCGGCCTCTTCGGGGGTTTCGCCCGGTGCCACGACCTCACGTCCGCGACGCCCGACGCCGACCTCTCCGCGGCCGTCGCCGCGTCGTGCGCCGGCCCCGGCCCCGCCCACCTCAACGTGCAGCTCGACGGCGACCTGCTCCCCCCGAGCGCCGAGCGCGCCACGTGGTGGCAGCGCCCCGACCCTCCTGCCGGCGCGGGGCACGAACCGGGCGCCGAGCCCTCGGTCCGGGTTCGCGCCGACGGCGAGGTCCTGCCGCTCGGGCCGCGCACCGTCGTCGTCGCCGGTGACGACGCCGGGCCGGCGGCACGGTTGCTGGCCGAGGCCGCCGACTGGCCGATGCTCGCCGAGCCGACGAGCGGGGCCCGCATCGGCCGGCAGGCCCTGCGCTGCGGGCGTCTGCTCCTGACGAGCGACCTCCGTCGTGACGTCGAGCGGGTCGTCGTCGTGGGCCACCCGACCCTGTCGCGGCCGGTCACCGGGCTGATCAGCGACCCCTCGCTCGAGGTCGTCGCCGTGCGCGGACGCGACGGCGTGGCCACCGACCCCGGGCGCGTCGCCCGCGTCGTCGACGGCGTCCCCCGCGTCGAGGGCCGCGACGACCCGGCCTGGTTCGACGCGTGGAGGTCGGCCGACGCTGCCCTCGGGGCGGCCATCGATGACGGGCTGCGTGGCTCCGCGCATATGCCGGGCCGCCCTGTGGCACAGGCGATCTCGCCCCTGCACGTGGCGTCGGTGGTCGCCGCGGCGGTGGCGGCCGACACGACGCTCGTCGTCGGCTCGTCCAACCCGGTGCGCGACCTCGACGTCATGGGCGTGCCGTGGCCGCCGCACGAGCACCGGTTCGTCGTCGGCAACCGTGGCCTCGCCGGCATCGACGGCGTCGTCTCGACGGCCGTCGGCGTCGCGCTCGGGCGGCCGCGAGCGGCGCGCACCATCGCCTACCTCGGCGACCTCACGTTCCTCCACGACGCCAACGGGCTGCTCATCGGCCCGTCGGAGCCGCGCCCCGACCTCACCCTCGTCGTCCTCAGCGACGACGGCGGCGCGATCTTCACGACCCTCGAGCAGGGCGACCCTCGGTACGCCGGCGCCTTCGAGCGCGTGTTCGGTACCCCGCACGGCACCGACCTGGCGGCCCTGTGCGCGGCGCACCACGTCGCCCACGAAGGGGTCACGACGCTCGAGCGACTCGAGGCCGCCCTCGCCGAGCGTCCGGCCGGCATCCGCGTGCTCGAGGTGCCCGTGCGTCGCGACGCCCGCCGCGAGGAGGCCCGGTGGCTGCGCGAGCTGGCGCAGACCGTCGTGCCCCGCCGCGGCTGACGCCGCCCGGCTCTCGCTCCCCGGTGCCGCTCAGGAGGTGGACGCCGGCCAGCTCGCGAGCTGGCCACCGGGCATGCAGACGAGCCGCTCCCCCGCCGGGCCGGTGATCTGCCACGCCTCGTAGTCGGGCGAGGACCGCACGCTGAGCTGGGCGTCCGCGAAGTTCACGGCGAGGTGGCCCTCCCGGGCGACGAGGACCTCGGTGATCTCGGCACCGACGAGGCCGGCGAGCTCTGCGGGCAGCTGCTCCTGCGGGGTGCCGCTGTCGATGTCGTGCAGGCCGTCGGCGCGCAGCAGGTGCGCCGGCCCGTTGAGGTCGAGCTCCCAGTTGTCCGTCGTCCAGATCATGAGGGCGTAGTCGAGCCGGATCGAGTGGACGACCTTGCCGGCGAAGCTGGGGATCACGGGTTCCATCCTGCGGGAATGTCGTAGGTGCCGTCGGGGCGCACCGGGATGTGGGTGTCGGGACTGTTGTTCGCCCCGGGCTTGCCGTCGAGCCGCACCGGCTGGCCGTGCTCGTTGTAGAACCGGACGTAGCCGTCGGGGTACCGGTCCGTGCCGTCCATGATCCGCACCGAGTTCGCGTTCTTCGGAGTACCGGGCGGCGCGTCGACGTTCTCGGGCTTCTGCCACACCTCGCCCTTGCCGTTGTCGGCGACCCGCCCCTCCCAGCCCTCGCCGGCCGTGCTCGGGCGGTTCTCGTCGGGGATGCGGTCACCCGGCTGCGGCCTGCTCGCGCTCGGGCCCTTCGTCTCGCCGAGGACCTGGTTGTCGTTCTTGGACGCGTGGTCGACGAGGTCGCCGCCGCCGGCGGCCATCGCCGCGACGCCCGTCGCGATGAGCCCGGCCGACGCGATGTTGACGGGGACACCCGCCACGGCCCCGACGCCGGTCGCGTCGAGGGCCACGCCGCCGATCTCGCCACCGCCACCCAGGACGATGGCCCCCGCCCCGAGCGCCATCGACAGCACGTCCTCGGGATGCTCCACCATCGCCTGCCCGACGTCGGCCAGGCCGTTGACGGTCGGCACGACGGTGTGGTTGTACGTCCACGCGCCGGCGTCACCGACGGCGTCGCCGACCTCGTCCCACCAGTGCCGCTGGGGTCGCGGTTCGGTGTGCCCGACGGAGGGTCCGGGCGACGCCCCGCCGGGTGCCGCACCGCCGGGTGCCGCCGCCGTGTGCAGACCGCCACCGCCCGACGTGCTCGTGCCCCTCTGGGCGCGGGCGTTCGCCGACAGGCGGCTGCTCAGCTGCTCGAGGTGCGTGCCGAGCCGGGCCAGACCGGCGTCGGCGGCGGGCCAGCGGGCCTTGAGCGCCTCGAGGTCGGCCCCGCCCCAGTGGCCGTCGAGCGCGCGGACCGCAGCGGCCGCGTCGCCGCGGGCACGCTCGCACTCGCGCGCGTACACCGACAGCGTCCTGCTGCTGCGTTCGAGCGCCTCGGGGTCCGACCCCTTGGCATAGATGACCATCGCCGACCCCTGACCTCGCGTGACCTCGTCGGCACCGCCACGCGGGAGCGTGACGGCGACGCGACCCGCCGATCCTCCACGAGGTGCGGGAGGCCCGCAACGGGGAGCACTCCCCGTCGGCCCCGCGTCGGGCACAGGCCGATCACGCCGACACCCCCGACGAGAGGAGGGCGTGGCAGCGGCGCAGGCGGTCCAGCCACCACGCGCGGCGCTCCGGCGTGACGGCGAGCGCCGCGAGGGCGCCGGCGTCGGGAGCCGGTCGTGACCCGTCGAGGAGCCCGGAGCGCGGCCGCAACGGTGCCGCCGCGACGTCGCGCGCGAAGAGCCCGACGGTCCCGAGCCCGCACGCGTGGTCGAGTGACGGCAACGCCCGGGCGAGGGCGACCCCCGCCGCGATGCCGACGCTGGTGTCCAGGGCCGAGCTGACGACCGCGGGCAGTCCGCAGGCCGCCACGATCTCCAGGGCTCGGGCCACCCCACCGAGCGGAGCGACCTTGACGACGACGACGTCGGCGGCGCCGAGGCGCGCGACGCGAAGCGGGTCCTCGGCCCTGCGGATCGACTCGTCGGCGGCAACCGGCACGTGGACCCGGTTGCGCGCCAGCGTGGTCCGCAGCCGCGCGAGGTCCTCGACCGACGCACAGGGTTGCTCGGCGTACTCGAGGTCGTACGGCGCCAGGCGCGTCAGGGCCCGGACCGCGGCGTCGAGGTCCCACCCCCCGTTGGCGTCGATGCGCACCCGGGCCCCAGGGCCCATGGCCTCGCGCACCGCGGCCACGCGGTCCACGTCGTCCTCGAGGGTCTGGCCGCGCTCGGCGACCTTGACCTTGGCGGTCGTGCAGCCGTCGAAGCGTGCGAGCACCTCGGGGACGCGGTCCGGCCCGACCGCCGGGACGGTGGCGTTGACCGGCACCTCGTCGCGGACCGGCTCCGGCCACTGCCCGTGGGCGGCCTCCACCCCGGCGGCGAGCCAGCGGGCCGACTCCGCGTCGCCGTACTCCGCGAAGGGGGCGAACTCGCCCCAGCCGCGCGGGCCGCGGAACACGACGGCCTCCCGGACGTCGACGCCGCGGAAGCGAACCCGCATCGGCAGCGCGACGACGTGGGCGGCGTCGAGGAGCGCGTCGACCGGGGGCAGGAGCGTCATGGCCACATCTTCACCGGCGGCCGGCATCACGGTTGAGCCGGCCGAGCCGGACGTCTCGTGGGTTCTCGAGGGCGGTGGCGATCCGTTCGCGGTGCAGCGGCCGCATCCGGGGCAGCGCGTCGACGGGGAACCAGCCGGCGTCGGTCGACTCGTCGTCGCCGGGGCGCGGGTCGCCCGAGACCCAGCGGCAGCGGAAGGTGTGGTCGAGGTACTGCGCGAGGTCGCCGTTGACGTGCGTCACGAGGCCCGTGGCGGACACCCAGACGAGCCGTTCGACCTCGGCGACGACGGACGCCTCCTCGAGCACCTCGCGGACGGCGGCGACGTGCGGGTCCTCGCCGGGGTCGACGATGCCGGTCACCGGCGTCCACTCCCCGTTGTCGGAGCGGCGCACGAGGAGCACCTCCTGCGCCAGCCCGCCGTCCCCGTCGGGCCCGGTGTCCCCGGTGTCGCCGGTGTCCCCGGTGTCCCCGGTGTCCCCGGTGTGCGGGGTGTGCCCGCCCGGAACGTCACGGAGGACGACGGCCGTCACGCCCGGCAGCCACATCAGCTCGGTGCCGATCATGGTGCGCAGGTGGGCCACGTACGGGGGGATGGGCATGGGACCGACCCTAGCCACCCGGCCGCGGCCGCCCCGTTACAGTCGCCCCGTGAGCAGCGCGAGCCCGGAGAGCGTGTCCGAGACCTTCGACCCCGCCGAGTGGGACGCCGTGCCGGGCTTCGAGCTCACCGACGTCACCTACCACCGGCGTCGGCACGTCGAGGGCCGCCCGCGGACCCAGTCCGGTGTCGTCCGCATCGCCTTCGACCGCCCGGAGGTGCTCAACGCGTTCCGCCCGCACACCGTCGACGAGCTCTACCGGGTGCTCGACCACGCGCGCATGACCCCCGACGTCGGCGTCGTGCTCATCACCGGCAACGGTCCGAGCCCGAGGGACGGCAAGCGGGCCTTCTGCTCCGGCGGCGACCAGCGCGTCCGCGGTCGCTCGGGCTACCAGTACGCCGCCGGCGACACGGCCGACACCGTCGACGAGGCCCGGGTCAGGGCCCAGGGCGGGCGCCTGCACATCCTCGAGGTGCAGCGCCTCATCAGGACCATGCCCAAGGTCGTCGTCGCCGTCGTCAACGGCTGGGCCGCCGGTGGCGGGCACTCGCTGCACGTCGTCTGCGACCTGACGATCGCCAGCCGCGAGCACGCCCGCTTCAAGCAGACCGACGCCGACGTGGGCAGCTTCGACGCGGGGTACGGCAGCGCCTACCTGGCCAAGATGGTCGGGCAGAAGTTCGCCCGCGAGATCTTCTTCCTCGGACGCACCTACTCGGCCGAGGACATGCAGCGGATGGGCGCGGTCAACATCGTGGCCGACCACGACGCCCTCGAGGCCGAGGCGCTCCAGGTCGCCGGCGAGATCATGGGCAAGAGCCCGCAGGCGCAGCGGATGCTGAAGTTCGCCTTCAACCTCACCGACGACGGCCTCATGGGCCAGCAGGTGTTCGCCGGCGAGGCGACGCGCCTGGCCTACATGACCGACGAGGCCGTCGAGGGGCGCGACCAGTTCCTCGAGAAGCGAGACCCCGACTGGTCGCCGTTCCCCTGGTACTTCTGAACTTCTAAGTCCGCGCAGGTCAGCGGCCTAGTCGGCCGCGGCGGTCCGCACGGAGTCCGCAAGGGCCGCGGCCGCGAGACCGGAGGCCGCGGACCGGGTCCGATCCTCGGCCGATGGCCACAGGTACGCGTACGTCCCGACCGTGGTCTGGCCGTCGCGTGTCCGAGCGCCCGCTGCACCGTGACGACGTCGCACCCGGCCGCGATCAGGCCTGAGGCGTAGAAGTGTCGGAGGTCGTGCAACCGGACGCTCGGGCAGCCGGCCGCCTTGCGCGTCTGACGCCACCGGAACGTCACCCCGTTGTCGTGCAGCGGCTTGCCGTAGGCCGTGAACACCCACCGGTCGGGCACACCCTCGGGGGTGTGCTGCGGGACGTGCTCGGCCAGCATCGTCACGAGCTCGTCCGGCAGGTAGACCACGCGCTCGCTCCCGTACTTCGGCGCCCGGACCGCGACCTCGCGCCCGTGCCGCTGGAGCTGCCTGGAGACCGTGAGTTGACGCCGGAGGAAGTCGACGTCGCCCACCTGAACGTCGGCCGCCTCACCCATCCGCAGCCCGGCGAACGGGCACAGTGCCACATATGCCCTGAAGCACTCATCGGCGGCGCCCAGCAGGCGCCCCACGTCGTTGATGGTAGGCACCCGTATAGCCGCCTCGGCCTTGCGGCACCGGGGCAGCACGACACCCTCGCACGGGTCCGCCGCGATCACCTTGTGGGCGACGGTTGGCCGCGCTGCGGCGGTGCCTCGAACGCCATTTGCCACGGGCGTGGGGCCCGACGCGACGGGTCCGTGGACCAGTGTTCGGCCACAGCGTCCAGCTACAGGTCGGCGAAGACCACGTCCCACTCGTGCACCCACGCCGGGTCCTCGAAGAGCGCGCCGTCGATGGCTCGGTGGACGGCGCGGGTCGTGCGCTCATACGAGGCGAGGAACATCCGGTCCCCGTGCGGCTCGGCCGACGTCGCGTGCAGCAGCGTCGGCATCTGATCCAGCACCTGGCCGATACCGCGGCCAGGCGACCATGGGCACGCTGCGTTCACCTCCACGCTCACCGCTTCCCGGCCACGGCACGGCAGCCCAGCCACCGCCCCGACTACTGACCGAAGGGATAGGACACGCTCCGATCGTGATCTCCCGCTCGGGCATCGTCACGCTCTCATCGGTCGCAGCGCGTCCCTCGACCCCCTACGCCCCGGCCGACTCGAGCAGTTCGCGGGCGACAGCAATGTCGGTGTCAGGTGGGAGGACGCTGAGCACCAGTCGCTGATAGTTGCTCAGCGACAGGGTGATGTGGTCGGGGTATCGGCTGTGCTCGAACCACCCGATGTGCGTGATGCCCAGCGGTGTGCGCACCTTCCGTGGCGCCTGGCCCCACAGGTGACGCTCGTAGCCGACCCGGGCGATCCGGGCGCCGGTGAGGTGGTGCACCGCCACGTCGAGCTGTGGCAGCTCCACCTGCAGATCGGTCGTTAGCGGCCACCAAACGCCGTCGGTGACCTCCACCCCGGGCCGCGGTGACAGAGCAAGCCGAGGTTCCTGATCGACGGCGTCGGTCGCTGAGCCTGGCGAGCGGTTCGTCACCGGCTCTAAGGCCGGCTCAAGGAGCGGCTCGGCGAATGGCTTGGTGAGCGCCGGCGGCTGGGGTGCGGAGCAGAGGACTGGCGGGGACAGGGGCATGGCGTTCACAGCGGCTCCTCGGGAGCGGTGGTGTGAGGGATAGACCGCGGCTCGCTCGTCACTTCCCGTCCGTGAGTCCGACGCCGCGCAAGGGTCGGGTCCTCTGTCGCCTGCCGACGCCGACAGCCCTGACGGGGCTCTCACGTCTCCTCGTCAGGCTACGCCTGACCGGGGCATTCACCTACGACGAGTCTCGTGATCGTTCCCCACCGCCCCACGGTGGGTGCCCGGCAGCCCCCGCCCGCGTAGCGACGGAGCCGCGCAGCAGGGCGTCGGGGCGCAGATCACCCCAGCCGAGCACGCCCGTCGAAACGCAACCAGTGACGGTGCCGGCGGAGGAAGTGCTCGCGACGGCGACGCTCCTCCACCGTGAGGAACCGGTGATGTGGGGAGACCCATGCTGTCGCGCGTCATGGCTGGGGGATGCCCTCGGTGGCGCCACGGCTCGGGCGGTCGGGGCCTTCCGTGAGCGGATGCCCGGTGGCCACGCCAGCCAATCGCAGGGCATCTCTGTGGAGGTGGGCGAGCGGCAGGCCGCCGTCGACGTCCAGCTCGTCACCGACTACGGCGTGGCCGTGACCGACCTCGCACGGGCCATCCGTCGCAACGTGATCTCGGCGATCGAGCGGATGACCGGCCTCGAGGTGACGGAGGTCAACATCGACGTTCAGGACGTGTTCTTCGAGAGTGACACCGAGACCCAGGACGAGCAGCAGAGGCAGGGCGGCGAGCACCGAGTCCAGTGATGGCGCACCCGGACGGCCCCGACCCGCCGACGGCGTAACGGCGGCTGTCCTCGACTGGTTCAACGACCACGTAGGGTGGGGCCCAGCCTCACTTCGGGGCACATGCCCTCTCGCCTGCGAGGGGAGTTAGCTGGATTCTTCGATGGACCCTCACGCACCGTCCAACACCTACTCTGACCCCAGCGCCCACAATGTGACCGAGGTCCACAACCCCTCGGTCGACCAGGACGCAGCGGATAGCGGTGCCTGTGCGCAGGTGCACCTGCCCACCGGCGCGACTTGCATCATGCGACACGGCCACGAGGGGTCGTGCGAGTTCAGCCCAGCGGGAGAGGCAGATACCCTGCTCGCCGCGCGCAAGACCGCCGAACACTGGTGACCTCGAACGCTCCGGCGCCGCGGGACAGCCCGGACCGGGCTGGCGGATCCTGCGGCGACGGATCGGATTCCGTGCTGCCCGGCGTGGCGCCGGCTCTCTCACAACCTCGAGCACAATTGGGCGAACTGCTGTTGCTCGTCCGCGCCGCCCGTGGAGAGGTGCATGCCCTGCGGGCGGGAAGAGTCGATCCGGCCCTGCTGGTGGCGGCTCGTGGCGTGCTGCTCGATGCCATGGAGAGCCTTGCCGCCGAGCTCGTCAGACGCAGGCTGCCCATGCCGCCGGGGCTTCGTGACGACCTGCGCCTGCAGCGGGGCCTCCGTGGCCGCCAGACAAGGCAAGCCTCGCCACAGGCGCTGAGCCGAGGGCAGCACTGAGATGGAGCATCCGCTCCCCCCACGTGCGCCGGCAACGGCACCGCCCGAAGGACCCGAAGGACCACTGCAGTTGAACGGCTGAGGGAGAGTTCATGAGGTGATCCGAGTCAGTCCTTCGGGTCCTTCGGGGAGCGGTATACAGGGGCCCGGGGCCTGCTCAGCCCGCGGCAAGTCGCACTTCGACGTGGGACCGCGGAGCGAGATGGTTCTCATGAGCGTTCCGGCCGCCATCCCACTTGTCACCGGCAGGCACCGCAACCGGGCCCTCGCCGCCGCCCGGCAGGCCCGCGCCGTCCAGTTAGCGACCGAGGGAAAGACCTACCAGGAAGTCGCCGACGAGTTGGCGCGAGCCGCGGCACGGCCTACCGCATCGTCCACCAAGCCCTGGAGCGCGATCGCAAAGACGCCGTGGAGGGATGCGGATGGCGCCGGAGAGCTGACCGGTCTGGCACAGCATCGTCGCCGTGTCTTCATGATGTGATCCGAGCAGGTCCTTCGGGTCCTTCGGGTCCTTCGCGGACACCGCAGCGTCCCAGTGAGCGGCATGACTGATAACGACGCCAAGGCCGGACTGACCAGACGCAGCGACCGTTGGTGTGGGCTCCGCACGGTGGTTCAGGACGGCCGAGGATCGTCAGGCTCTCGGGTTGTAGGGACGCCGGTGGTCAGAGGTTGACGCGGGAGCCCATGACGACGGTTCGGTCGGGGGGCAGGTGGAAGCGCACCGACGGGTCGGCGGCGTTGTGGGCGAGGCCGATGAACAGCCGCTTGCGCCAGCGCTGCATCCCCGGCTCGTGGCCGGCGCGCAGGGTGGCGCGGGAGAGGAAGTAGGACGCCGTGTCGGCGTCGTAGTGCGTCTCGGGGTGCTGACCGGCGGCCATGGTCAGCCCCCTGGGCAGGTTGGGGCTGTCGGCGAAGCCGAAGCGGATGCTGACGAAGACGATGCCGTCGTCGGGATCGCCGAGGTCGTCGACCGTGATCTGGTCCTCCAGCGGCACGTGCGGCACGTTCTGCGCCTGCGCCGAGACAATGACGACGTGCTCGTGCAGCACCCCGTTGTGCTCGACGTTGGCCCGCAGGGCCAGCGGAGTCGTCGCGCTCGAGGGATGCGGGAACACTGCGACCCCCGGCACCCGGACGAGGTGCTGGGTGGAGAGCTGCTCGATGAACTCCGTCAGGGAGCCCTCCGCCTCGGTGCGGTTGTGGATGATGAGCTGCCGGCCACGTTGCCATGTCGTCATCACCGTGAACATCACCGCGGCGATGAGCAGCGGGAGCCAGCCGCCGCTGAAGATCTTGGTGAGGTTGGCGCTGATGAAGGCCGCCTCGGTGCCGCCGAACGCCACCCCGGCGAGCACGAGCTTCCACGTTGACCAGCCGAAGAGGATGCGGGCCACGCTGAGGAGCAGCAGGGTGTCGATCAGCAGGGCCCCGGTCACCGAGACGCCGTAGGCGGTGGCGAGCTTGGCCGAGGAGCCGAAGGTGATCATGAGCACGAGGACGACAACGAACAACGCAGCGTTGACGAACGGCAGGTAGATCTGGCCCTGCTCCTCGTCGGATGTCTGCCTCACGGTGAGCGGAGGCAGGAAGCCGAGCTGCACGGCCTGGCGCGACATCGAGAAGGCGCCCGATATGACGGCCTGCGAGGCGATGACCGTGGCCCCGGTCGCCAGAATGACCATCGGGATCGTCGCCCAGCCCGGCACGAGCAGGAAGAACGGGTTACTGATCGCCTTCGGGTCCTGGAGGATCAGCGCCCCCTGGCCGAGGTAGTTGAGCACCAGCGCGGGGAAGGCGACCCAGAACCACGCCCGGCTGATCGCCGGCCGCCCGAAGTGACCCATGTCGGCATACAGCGCCTCCGCGCCGGTGATCGAGAGCACCACCGCACCGAGCGCGACGAAGGCGATGAACGGGTGCGAGACGACGAAGCCGACGGCGAAGGTCGGCGAGAGCCCCGTGATGATCGCAAGGTGGCCGGCGACGTGACCCAGACCCGCCACGGCGATCGCTAGGAACCACACCAGCATGACCGGGCCGAACATCGACCCGACCTTCCCGGTGCCGAACCGCTGCCCCGCGAAGAGCACCGTGAGGATCGTAGCCGCGGTCGGAACGACGAACGGGGCGAGCCCGGGGCCGGTGACGGTGATGCCCTCGACCGCCGCCAGCACGGAGATCGCCGGGGTGATCACCGAGTCGCCGTAGAACAGCGACGCACCGAGGACACCGAGGGCCATGACCACGCGGGTCCGCTTGGAGGTCGAGCTGAGCAGCCCGCGGGCCAGGGCTGCCAGCGCCATCACCCCGCCCTCTCCGTCGTTGTCGGCCCGCATGACCACGAGCACGTACTTCACCGACACGATGAGCGTCACTGACCAGAAGACCAGAGAGATCACGCCGTAGACGTCCCCGGGCGTGGGCTTGACCTCGCCCTGGTCGAGGGAGAAGACCGTCTTCAGGGCATACAGCGGGCTGGTGCCGATGTCGCCGAACACCACCCCGAGGGCACCGAGGACCAGTCCAGCGGTGGCCGGCCGGATCGGAGCGTTGTGCCCGGACTGCGGGGGCTGGCCGGTCTTGTCGCCGGAAGTGCGGGCCGCGCGGTCCCGGTCGCGGTTGCGGTCCTGCGCTGGATCGTCACCGCGACCGTCCTCGGCCTCCCCAGACGAGCGGTCCGGAGCGTCGTCCGGACCGGGGTCCGACGAGGAGGCGGGCGAGGAGGCCGAACTGGTCACACCTGAGTGTACGGAGACGCGTCCTTGGACGACTTCCTGAAGGATGGCCCCCCATGACACCTCCGAAGTCTGGTGCCCGACGGCCCGCCACGCCGGCCAACGCTGACGACGTTGAACAGTCCCTGGGCCTGGACCAGTCGGCGCATTGTCTTACCTCCTGCTGTCCTTCGCGTCGGGGTCGGACGACCGTTAGCCAGTCCCACCCCCGTGTGTTGGAAAAGCGATACGGCAAGGCGCGTCCTCCCTGCGGCCCGGGCGAGCGAGAATGATTCTCATGAGCGTCCCCGCAGTCATCCCTCTGGTCACCGGCAAGCACCGCAACCGCGCCCTCGCCGCTGCCCGGCACGCCCGTGCCGTCCAGCTTGATCGGACATATGGCTACGTCCAGCCAAGGCTTCAGCGCACGGGTGGCACTGTGCATGAGGGTTCATCATCCGCTGGCGTGGTCGACTGCTGTAGGGGCCCGCCCTCCCAATCCGTCCGCAGAAAGTCCGAAAGACGACAAGCCCCTCCCGACTCTCTTCAACGCTTCCCAACGCATCTCCGCAGGTCACCCAACGTCTCCAACGACTGCCGTCACTGACCGGCCCTACTCCCGGACTTCCCCTGGTACCTCTGACGGCGCCTCGCGGGCCTGCCGCGCCGGCAGCCGCCGGACGCGCCGTCACATCCGGGCGAGGAGCGCGACCGTCGCCGCGACGACCTGGCGCTGCGCCTCGGCCCGACCGAGCGTCGCCGAGCCGTCGCCCGCTTGGGTGCCGTAGTCGCCGAACGACGAGTGCACGGCTCCGTCGACGACGGTGAAGACGGTCGACGCGGGCAGCCGGGAGCGGCTCGCGGCGATGTCCGCCGGCGTCGTGAACCCGTCACGGCTGCCGCTCACCGAGGCGACGGCGAGATCGGTGCGCCGGACGAGCGAGCCCATCGGGTAGGACGCCCACAGCACGAGTCCGTGGACACGTCCGTCGTCGGCCGCGGCGTAGTCGGCCGCGGCGACACCCCCGACGCTGTGCCCGCCGACGGCCCAGCGGGTCACCTCCGGGTGCCTCGCCATGACGTCGGCCGGTGCCCCCGTGGCGAGGAACGCGATCTGGAACGGTTGCTTGACGACGACGACGAGGTAGCCGGCGCGGCTCACCTGGGTCAGGACGGGCACGTAGGCGCGCGGGTCGATGCGCGCGCCGGGCTGGAAGACGAGGGCGCGCGTCGGGCGTGCGTCGCGCGGGGACAGCACGATCCCGGACGGGGTGTCGACGACCCGCACGTCCGGCTGGCCCGCCATGGCCGCGGCTCCGGCCGGGGTGGCCGCGAAGGGCTGCAACCAGACGAGCCCGCCGAGCAGCGCCGCGGTGAGCAGCGTGCCGACGACACGGCCCGCGACGATGCCCCACCGGCGCCGGTACGTGGCGGCCTCGTCCTGTCCGCCTGACAGGACGAGCAGCACGACGCCGACGAGCCCGCCCGCCGCGAGGGCGATGACGTGGGCCGGGTGGCCGGCGAGCAGCGTGCCACGGGCGAGGAGGAAGAGGACGAGGGGCACGGCGAGCCAGACGAGACCGAGGAGGACGCGGAACCGCACGCCTCCCCGGCGCCGGCCGACAGCCGCCCCGTTCCCCTCCCCGGACGTGACCACGCCACGAGGGTAGCGACGCGAGGGCCTCGACGGTGCTCCGGCGCGGCGCGGTCCGCGGAGTGGACGCCTCGGTCCCGCCCGATCGGCCGCCGTGCAGCGACAGGGCAGGATGAGGGGGTGCAGCGCGACGACGACCCGACGGTCGGCGGCGTCCCGGACGCCGGGGACCGTCCGCGTCGCGTCGCGCCCGGCAGCGGGTCCGCCGGGGGGAGCGCCGGACGGGCGCCCCGACGGGGCGCCCGACGGGGCCTCGGACGGGGCGTCGGACGGGGTGTCGGACGGGGCCTCGGGCGCGCCGCGACGGGCACGGCCCGGTTCACCGCACGCACCGGCCGGTTCGCCGCGGCGAAGGCCCGCGCGTACACGCACGCCGGCGGCGCCGGCGAGTCGGGCCTCGCCCGCCTGACCGAGCTGCACGCGAGCCACACCGCGGGCGACACGGTCATGACCCTCGCCCTGGCCGGAACCCTGTTCTTCAACCCGCAGACCGCCCAGGCCCGCAGCCAGGTCGCGATGTTCCTCCTCGTGACGATGGTCCCGTTCGCGCTCGTCGCGCCGCTCGTCGGGCCGCTGCTCGACCGGTTCCGCCGGGGGCGCCGGTGGGCCGTCGGGACGACCACCGCGCTGCGGGCCTTCCTGTGCTGGGTGCTCGCCGACGCCGTGACGTCGGGCAGCGCCTGGCTCTTCCCGGCCGCGCTCGGCTGCCTCGTCGCCTCGCGCGCCTACACGATCACGCGAGCGGCGGCCGTGCCGCGCCTGCTCCCCGCGGGCACCACCCTGGTCCGCGCGAACTCACGGGTGTCGATGGCCGGTGTGGCGGGCGCCGTCGGGGGCGGTGCGCTCGGGGGGCTCGGCCTGCTCGCCGGGCCGGCGTGGGCCCTGCGCCTCGCGTTCGTCGTGTTCGTCGTGGGGACCGTGCAGGCCATCCGGCTGCCGGCCCGGGTCGACTCCGCCGAGGGCGAGCTCGACCCGGAGGACACCGTGCCGATCCGCACCGGCGGCCCCGCGGACCACTCACACGAGCTCGTCACCGTCGACGCCTCGGGTCCCCTCGGGCGCTTCCTCCGGCGCAAGCGCGCCATCCCGTGGCCGGTCATGCACGCGATGTGGACCACGGGCGGCACGAGGGTGCTCACCGGCTTCCTCATCATGTTCATGGCGTTCCTCACCAAGGAGCACCCGGTCGGCGACGTGCCCGGCCAGGTCGTCCTCGGTGTCCTCGCGGCGGGCATCGGCGTCGGCAACGCCGTGGGCAGCGCCCTCGGCGACCGGGTGCGCGACCAGCGTCCGGAGCGGGTCGCCATGCTGTCGGTGCTCGCGGCGACGGTGTGCTGCGTCGTCACCGCCGTCTGGTACGGCGTCTGGTCGCTGGCGCTGCTCGGGCTCGTCCAGGGCGTCTCGGCCCAGCTGGCCAAGCTGTGCTTCGACGCCCTCGTGCAGCGCGACGTGCCCGAGAACGTGCGGACCTCGGTGTTCGGCTGGTCCGAGACGATGCTGCAGATGCTGTGGGTGCTCGGCGGCGCCCTCGGCATCGTCCTTCCGCTCGAGCCGCACATCGGGTTCCCGGTCTGCGCGGCGGCGGTGGCCTGGACCGTGGTCGTCGCCGCGCGGCAGAAGCACGTCGCAGCCCGCCACCGGTCCGCGGCGCGCCCGTCACGTCCCGGCCGGGCCTGAGGTTCGGCGAGGTTCGCCCGTCGGGCTCTGCCCGCGGCCTGCGCCCGATGCGGCGCCCCGGCGTCGGGCGCCCACACGGGCAGGCAGAATGTCAACCATGTCCGCGCCCCGGCCGCTGCCGATCCCCGCGGGTCCGGGGGTCCTCGACGTCCTGCCGGACCTCGCGGCCGCACTCGAGGGCAGCTCCCCCGTCCTGCCCTACGCGGCGGGCGGACCCGAGCCGGTCGTCCCCCACCACGACCCCGCCACGCTGCCCGAGGGACTCGCCGTCGCCGTGGGCACCTCCGGCTCGACCGGTCGGCCCAAGCGCGCGCTCCTGACCGCCGACGCCCTCGACCGGTCCGCGTGGGCCACGCACCGGGTGCTCGGCGGCAGCGGCGCCTGGCTGCTCGCGATGCCGGCCCACCACGTCGCCGGCCTCCAGGTCCTGCTGCGCGCGCTCGCGGCGGGTACGACGCCGGCCGTGCTGGACCTGCGTGGCGGGTTCACCGTCGACGCGTTCACCGAGGCCGCCGCCCGGGTCGCCACGACGCCCGCCGCGACGCAGCGGTACACGGCCCTCGTGCCGACGCAGCTCGGTCGCCTCCTCGAGGACCCGGCCGGTGTCATCGCCCTGCGCCGCTTCGACGGCGTCCTCGTCGGCGGGGCCGCGACGCCTGCGGCGCTGCTCGAGCGCGCGCACTCGCTCGGCGTGGCCGTCAGCCTCACGTACGGCATGAGCGAGACCGCGGGCGGCTGCGTGTACGACGGCGTCCCGCTGCCGGTCAGCCGGGTCCACGTCGACAACGACCGCCACGTCGTCCTCGGGGGCGACACGCTGGCCCACGGCTACCTCGGCGAGCCGGACCTCACCGCCGACGCCTTCACGACCGACCCCGACGGCGTGCGCTGGTTCCGCACGGACGACCTCGGCCACTTCGACGACGACGGCCTCCTCGTCGTCGACGGCCGGGCCGACGACGTCATCAACACCGGTGGCCTCAAGGTCACCCCCGGCGTGGTCGAGGACGCCATGACGCGCCACCTCGACGACGTCGTGGACGTCGTCGTGCTCGGCGTCCCGGACGCCGCGTGGGGCGAGTCCGTCTGTGCCGCGGTCACGCTCGTCGACCCGGCCGGACGGCTCACGACGCACGACGTTCGCGAGCGGCTGCGCGGCATCCTGCCCGACGCGGCCCTTCCCCACCGCGTCGTCGTGCTGCCCTCGATCCCGCTGCGCGGCCCGGGCAAGCCGGACCGCGCCGCCCTCCGCGCCCTCCTGCGCGGCGACGGGCCGACGGCGACGACCACCCGCGCGTCGGCCGGCGCCCCGCTCGAGCCCTCCGTCGAGGCGAGGACGGACGCCCGCTGAGGCGGTGGCAAGATGGAGGGGTCCCCGCCCCTCTCGTCGTCCGGAGGCCGCCGTGCTGCGCGTCGCGCTGGTCGCTCTCGTGGTCTTCGCGACGATCTACGCCCTCGTCGACTGCCTCATGACCGACCGCCGCCTCATCCGCGTCATGCCCAAGCCGGTGTGGCTGCTCGCGGTGCTCGTGCCGGTCCTCGGGCCGCTCGTGTGGCTCGTCGCGGGGCGCACCGACGCGCGCGGCGGTCCGACGCGCGGTCCGCGGCGGCCGGGGCCACCGCGTCCCGGGCCCACGGGCCCCAAGGGACCGGACGACGACCCCGACTTCCTCCGCAAGCTGTAGAAGGACCGCCTCACCCCATGGCCACCCTGTCCCAGTGGATCGAGGGCGCCCGCCCCCGCACCCTGCCCGCCGCCGTCTCGCCGATCCTCGTCGGCACGGGAGCGGCCTACCAGACCGGCCACATCGTCTGGGCCTACGCCGTCCTCGCGCTCGTCGTCGCCCTCGCGCTGCAGGTCGGCGTCAACTACGCCAACGACTACTCCGACGGCGTCCGGGGCACCGACGCGGTGCGGGTCGGCCCGGTCCGGCTCGTCGGGCAACGGCTTGCCCAGCCGTCGTCGGTGCGGTTCGCGGCCTTCGCGTCCTTCGGCTTCGCGGCCGTCGTCGGGCTGGCCCTCGTCGGCCTGTCCGGCCTCTGGGTCATGATCCCGGTCGGCGCCGCCGCCGTCCTCGCGGCCTGGTACTACACCGGCGGTTCGCGTCCGTACGGGTACCTGGGTCTCGGCGAGGCGTTCGTCTTCGTCTTCTTCGGCCTCGTCGCCACGGTCGGCACGACGGCGACGATGACGCCGCCGACCGCCGCCTGCTGGTGGGGAGCCGTCGGCGTCGGGGCGCTCGCCTCGGCGATCCTCGTGGCCAACAACCTGCGTGACATCCCGACCGACCGGCTGCACGGCAAGCGGACGCTCGCGGTGCGGATGGGCGAGCGCGGCACGCGGGCCTTCTACGTCGCGCTCGTCGCGGTCGCGTTCGTCGTGGCGGGGCTCGTGTCGTTCACCTCGCCGTGGGCGCTGCTGGCGCTCCTCGCGGCCCCGCTCGCGGTCCGTCCGATGCAGGCCGTGCTCGGCGGCGCCGAGGGTCGGGGCCTCGTGCCCGCCCTCGCCGGCACCGGCCGGTTCCAGCTCGTCTGGTCCCTGCTGCTCGCCGTGGGCCTGGCCGTCGGGCGCTCCTGAGGGCCGGTCCGCGGGCGGTCAGCGGTCGCGGGCGTCGCGCTCGATCTCGGCGTCCTCGGCGGCCTCGTCGCTCGAGGGGTCCGGAGCAGGCGTCGTGGCCTCGCCCCTGGCCTGGGCCCGGGCCTCGTGCCGCTGGACGAGCCTGCCCGTGATCTCGTCGCGCATGCCGCGCAGCAGGACGTACGAGGCGGCCGCGGAGGCCACGACGGAGGCGCCGAGCAGGAGGATCGTGTTGTCCCTGATCCCGATGAGCCAGAAGAGGAAGAAGAACCCGAAGAAGATCAGGATGCGGAGCAGGCCGTACCGGACCACGTCAGACCACCCTCACATGCCCGAGTAGTTGTGCATGCCGACGAACGTCGACACGAGGTTGACCAGGGTGAAGTTGACGAGGACGCACACGTAGCCGGTCAGGGCGATGTACATGGAGCGGCGGTGGTCGACGCCGGCCGTCGCCCGGCTGTGCATGTACGCGGCGTAGACGACCCAGATGACGAAGGTCCACACCTCCTTGGGGTCCCACTGCCAGTAGGCGCCCCACGCCTGCTTGGCCCAGATGGCGCCGGCGATGAGCGTGAAGGTCCACAGGATGAACGCCACCATGTTGAGGCTGTACGCGGCCCGCTCGAGCGCCGCCGACGGGGGCAGCGACTCGATGACGCCCGGTGTGGACGGCGTCTCCTCGCGCCGGCGGCGCACGAGGTAGAGGGCCCCGATGGCCGCCGCGATGGTGAAGAACGCCACGGCGATGAACGCCACCGACACGTGGATGCCGAGCCAGTACGACTTCAGGGCCGGCATCAGCTCACCGGCCTCGCTGTAGAGGACCGTCAGCGAGAGCCCGAGGACGAGCAGGATGGGCGTGACGATGAAGACGCCGAGCCACTCCCACCGTCGGCGGCGGGCCAGCACCGAGAACACGACGCCGACGGCGGCCGCGGCAGCCGTGGCGAACTCGAACATGTTGCCCCAGGGCGGGCGGGAGACGGCCAGGCCCCGCAGCAGCACCGACGCCGCGAGCAGCGCCGACGCCAGGTAGGTCAGCATCAGGGCGATGCTGCCGCGCTGGCGGCTCTTGGCGCTCTCCTCGTAGCCGGCTCCCGCGGCGTACGGGGAGACCGGTCCACGCGACCGACCCTCACCGGCCGCGGCGCCGCCGGGTCCGCGCGATGCGCCGGCTCCCACGGCCACTGGCTCCGCCGGGGCGAGCGCCTCCTCACGGCCGCCCAGCCGCGGGTCGGCGACCTTCGGCGCGCGCGCCGCCAGGTGCCAGGCGAAGGCGAGCATGGCCAGCGTGTAGACGATCATCGACGCGTAGAGCGCGGCGTTCGCGTTGGCTGCGAGGTTCACGAGCGGTCGTTCCGTTCTGCCGGTCGGTCGTGCACGCCGGTGCTGATCGCGGAGACGATCGCGGCGAGCCCGGGGTCGGAGTCCTTGGAGAGGCCACCGATGGTCACCACGGTAACCGGTGCGGCGCCGGCCCCCACAGCGCCGTCACCCTGGCCGTCCGGTCCGCCCGGCCCGCCGGGGCCGGACGCGTCCGCGGCCGTGGCGGGACGGACCCGGACGAAGACGCGTCGACGCCGGACCGTCAGACCGAGGATGAGCCCGGCCGTGGCGAGCAGGGCGCTGACGAGGCTGATCGGGGCGCCCGGGTCGGTGCGGACCGACAGGCCGGCGAACCGCTTGACCGAGTCGAAGGTGATCGACCCGCGGCCGCCGGGCAGCTGCTTCGTCTCCCCCGGCTTGAGGCGGATCAGCTCCGGCGACCCGTCGGCCCTGGTCACCTGCGTCATCTCGTCCGTGTTGAGCGTGTAGACCGACTGCGGCCGGTTGCCGGGGAACAGGTCGCCCTCCCACACCGACAGGGCCAGCTCCGGGTTCTGGGCGTCGGGGAACAGCGAGACCGGGCCGTTCCGGAAGGTCGGCTCGGCCGTCGGCAGGAAGAACCCGGTGAACCCGAGCTGCTTCGGCGCGGCGGAGGGCACCTTGACGACGCCGACCGAGCGGTAGTTCGGGTCCTGCGGCAGGAACGGGGTCGCCTCCCGGTAGAGCACGGTGCCCTTGGCGTCGCGAACCGTGATGACCGGCGTGTAGCCGTTGCCGAGCAGGAAGATGTCCGCCCCGTCCACCGTGGCCGGGTGGTTGACGCTGATCGACTCGTGGGCCGCGGGAGCGCCTGGCTCGGGCGAGAGCGTCGCCTCGGCGGTGAAGTCGCGCGGCTTGCCGAAGTCCTTGCCGGGCGTCTCGTCGAACGCGACGTGCAGTCGCGTCAGCGACAGGACGAACGGCGGCAGCGACTCGTCGCTGACCCACGGCCCCGGCGACCACGTGTTGAAGGTGCCCGCCGACGCGGCGATCTTCTCGCCCTCGGGCAGGATGACGTCGCCGCGCCACCCGAACAGGTGCCCGACGGCCATGCCGACGATGATGCCGGTGAGGGCCAGGTGGAAGAGCAGGTTGCCGGTCTCGCGCAGGTAGCCGGACTCGGCACTGACCGAGGTGGCGTCGTGCGAGTGGAGCCGGAAGCGCTTGCGGCGCAACACCTCTCGGGCGGCCTCGAGAGCCTCCTCGGACGTCAGCGTCGTCGTCAGCTCGGCGCTCTCGTCGAGGCGGTGCAGCCGCGCGGGAGCCTTCGGCGGACGGGCACGCAGGGCCGCCACGTGCACCCTGGTGCGCGGCACGATGCACCCGACGAGCGAGACGAACAGCAGCAGGTAGATGGCCGAGAACCACGGCGAGGAGTAGACGTCGAAGAAGCCGAACCGGTCCAGCCACGGCGACGACGTCGGGTTCTGCGCCAGGTAGTCGGCGACGCGTCCCGCGTCGATGTTGCGCTGGGGGAAGATCGAGCCGGGCACCGCGGCGATGGCCAGCAGCAGGAGCAGGAAGAGGGCGGTGCGCATGCTGGTCAGCTGGCGCCATCCCCACCGGAGCATCCCGACCGGGCCCAGCTCGGGCAGCGCCGGCTCGCCGTCGCGCCGCTGCTGCCGCTCGCGCGCCCTCTCGGCCCGTTTGTCGGCGCGTCGGTCGGCAGGGGTCTCCGGTCGCGTCGGCGTCGTCGGGGTGCCGGTCGTCATCAGAGGGCCACCTGGAACGTCGAGACGAAGCGGGTCTGGACCCAGACGATGACGTCCGCCCAGAGCCCCGACACCATGAGCACGCCGACGGCGAGAAGCAGGCCACCGCCGACGACCTGGATGGCCCGGCGGTGTCGGCGCAGCCACCCGTTCGCCCGGCCGGCCCGCTCCCACAGGGCCGCCATGAGCACGAACGGGACGCCGAGCCCGACGCAGTAGAAGACGGCGAGGAGCAGCCCGCGACCCACGGTGCCCGACTCCGCCGAGAGCGGCACGGCCATCGCGAGGATCGCCCCGAGGGTCGGCCCCATGCACGGCGCCCAGCCGAGACCGAACACCGCACCGAGCAACGGCGCCCCGGCCAGGCCCGCGCGCGGCCGCCAGCTCAGCTGCGCCGAGAACCGGTTGCCCAGGCCGAGGAACATGAGGGCGGCGACGACGACGAGCACCCCGCCGACCCGCAGCAGGGCGTCCTGGTGCTCGCGCAGCGCCACGCCGAGCCCCGACAGCGTCGCGGCCCCCAGCAGGAACACCGCCGAGAAGCCGAGGACGAACAGCAGCGCCCCGAGCACGAGGCGGCCGCGGGAGCGCTTCTCGAGCGACACCTCAGACAGCCCCGTGACGTAGCCGAGGAACCCCGGCACGAGCGGCAGCACGCACGGGGAGGCGAACGACACGAAGCCCGCGGCGACGGCGACGACCGCTGCGACGAGCAGCGAGCCGGTGGTCACGTCGGGGGTCACGCGAGAGCCTCAGCCCTGCTCGGCGAGGACGTCGTCGACGAGGCCGAGCAGAGTCGCGGTGGTGACCGGGCCGGACACGCGCGCGGCGATGCGGCCCTCGCCGTCGAGCACGAGTGTGGTCGGCGTGGCAGACGCCTTGCCCTGCAGCGCGAGCAGCGGCACCCCGCCGTCATAGGCGAGCGACGGGTAGGTGACGCCCTTGGCCTTCTGGAACGCCAACCCGGTCTCGGGTCCCTCGAGCTTGTCCATGCCGATGAAGACGACGTCCTTGCGGTCGGCCTGGACCCGCTCCCACGCCTTCTGCAGCGCCGGGGTCTCCTCGATGCACGGCGGGCACCACGAGCCCCACACGTTGACGACGACGACGGCGCCGTCCTTGTCCTTGAGCGACCAGGGCTGGCCCTCGAGCGTCGTGCCGAGCAGCTCCACCGGCTCGCCGCGCTGGCCCGGGGTCAGCTGCTCGATCGAGCCGTCGCCGGCGACGTAGCCCTTGCGGTCGCCCGATCGGGCCTGGCCCTCCACGGAGTTCGGGTCGGAGGTGCACGCGGCGGTGACCAGCGCCAGGCCGCCTGCCACGGCGGCGGCGCCCCACCGCAGCGCGGTGCGTCGGTCGAGCTCGGTCATCAGGCGCCCACGCCCCGGCTCGCGCCCGCGAGCAGCGCGCACGCCGGCTCGGTGTACGTGATGGAGGCCAGCTCGTCACCGACGTAGCTCAGCGACGTCAGCGACGCCAGCGTGCACACGCGCTTGCGCGGGTCGTGCCAGAGGCGCCTGCCCTCGAGCCTGTTGCGCACCGTCCACACCGGCAGCTGGTGCGACACGACGACGGCCTCGTGGCCCCGCGCGGCGTCGCGGGCGGCGTCGACGGCCTCGAGCATCCGGGCCGCGATGGCCTCGTAGGCCTCGCCCCACGACGGCTTCGTCGGGTTGCCCAGGACCCGCCAGTTGCGGGGATGCAGGAGCTCCTTGCGCGCGGTGGTGCGGCCCTCGAAGTGGTTGGCCGACTCGATGAGACGAGGGTCGGTGGCGACGGGCAGCCCGTGGCTGCTCGCGATCGGCGCCGCCGTCTCCTGTGCCCGCTCGAGCGGGGACGCGACGACGTACGTGACGTCGTGGGTCGCCAGGTGAGCGGCGACGACGTCGGCCATCTCGCGGCCGAGGTCGCTGAGGTGGTAGCCGTCGAGCCGCCCGTAGAGGACGCCCGCGGGGTTGTGGACCTCGCCGTGGCGCATGAGGTGCACGACGGTCGTGGCGGCGGTGGTCTCGGCGGTGGTCTCGGCGGACCCCTCCCTGCCTCCGGCCGTGCTGCGCGTCATGGGCCCCAGTGTCTCAAACGGTCGGCGAACGACCGAATCCGCGGTCCGGGCACGGGCGGGTGGGTCCGCACGACGGACCTCGATCGGCAACGGCTGGGCCCCCGCGCGCCGCCTCACGCCGCGCGAGACAGGACGCCGAACCCCGGGCCGCGTCTTCGGCGGCCTGTTCGTGGTGGCCGGCGTCCTCCTCGCGACCGTCCACCGAGGCGCGGCAGCGCGCGCGTCGAGGGGGCGGCTCCTCGCCTCGGTGGGCTCAGATGCGCTCAGACGAGCTCGGGCACGTCGAGGTGGGCGATGGCCAGCTCGAACTCGGCCACCTCGGTGATCCGCATCCCGGTCTCCTGCGACAGGTCGGCGCGCAGCCTCATCGCGATGTCGCGGGAGTTCGTCATCGCCTCGGTCGAGTCGTAGGACGCGGTGATGCAGCACCGCCCGGACATCCGGTCGACGAGCAGGCTGGCGCTGCAGAACCCCTCGATCTGCTCCACCTTGGGCATGATCGTCATCTTGAACATGTCGACGGCCCGGTCGATGGTGGCCGGGTCGCCCTCGACCCACGTGACGCGGGCGCAGGCCCCCTCGGCGGAACGGTGGTCGCGGTGCAGGTAGGCCACCTCCCACTCGTCGACGGTCGCGTCACCGCCGAACATGCCCGCGGCACGCTCCCGCAGGGGCATGACGGCGTCCGCGCTCGAGCGCATCGCGTCCTCGTCCCGCCACGCGGTCGTGACGATGCAGCGGCCGCTGTCGCGGTCGGCGATGAGGGACAGACCGACGTACCCGTCCATGTCCCTGACCCGCGGCATCACCTCGTCCTGGACGTAGGAGATCCCGGACTCGACCATGCCCGGCTGACCCATGACCGTCGTGGAACGTGCGTACACGGCCCACCCTCCTTGCCTCGAGGCGGCGCCCCGACGGCGCTGCCGTCGCCCTCCAGCGTCCTCCCTGCCCCGCCCCCCGACAAGAGTCTCGAGGGGTCGGCGGCATCGGCCGGCGCCCCTCCAGCCCGGCCGGTCCGGCCGGTCAGGTCAGTCCGGCGTCGCGGCGGCGCGGGCGGCGGCGGGCAGGGCGGCCAGGACGTGGCCGACGGCCTCGTCGTCGTGGGCCGCGGAGACGAACCACGCCTCGAAGGCGCTCGGCGGCAGGTGCACGCCCTGGGCCAGCATCGCGTGGAAGAAACGGCGGAAGGCGTCGGTGTCCTGGGCCTTCGCGTCGTCGTAGGTGCGCACGGCGCCGTCGCGGAAGAACACCGAGAACATCGACCCGGCCCACTGGACCCGGTGCGGGACCGACGCGGCCGAGAGCTCCTGCGTCACGGCGTCGGCGATGGTGTGGGCCACGACGTCGAGGCGGTCGTAGACCTCAGGGGTGCAGCCACGGAGCGTCGCGAGCCCGGCGGCGGACGCGACGGGGTTGCCGGACAGCGTGCCGGCCTGGTACACGGGACCCTGTGGGGCGAGGAGCGCCATGACGTCGGCCCGCCCGCCGAAAGCCGCGGTGGGGAACCCGCCGCCCATGACCTTGCCGAAGGTGTAGAGGTCGGCCGGCCCGGACGGGTGGTCCTCGCAGCCGAAGTAGCCGGTGGCGGAGGCGCGGAAGCCGGTCATGACCTCGTCGGACACGAGGAGCGCGCCGTGCTGCCTCGTGACCCGGCGCAGCGCCTCGGTGAACCCCGGGGCGGGCGGCACCACGCCCATGTTGCCCGGCGCGGCCTCGGTGATGACCGCCGCGATCTGCTCCCCGCGCTCGGCGAAGGCGGCCTCGAGCGCGGCGACGTCGTTGTACGGCAGGACGATCGTCTCTCCGGCGCTCGAGCGCGGCACACCGGCCGAGTCGGGGAGCGCGAACGTCGCGACGCCCGAACCGGCCGAGGCGAGCAGCGCGTCGACGTGACCGTGGTAGCAGCCGGCGAACTTGACGACGACGTCGCGGCCGGTGAACCCCCGGGCCAGGCGGATCGCCGACATCGTGGCCTCGGTGCCGGAGTTGACGAGGCGGACCTGGTCGACGGGGTCCATCCGCGCGACGATCTCCTCGGCGAGGAGGACCTCGTTCTCGGACGGCGTGCCGAACGAGAAGCCCTGCGCCGCAGCCTGGTTCACGGCACGCAGGACCTCGGGGTGCGCGTGCCCGAGGATCATCGGGCCCCACGAGCAGATGAGGTCGACGTACCGCTTGCCGTCGGCGTCGGTGAGCCACGCACCCCGGCCGCTCGCCATGAAGCGGGGCGTGCCGCCGACGGCGCGGAAGGCGCGCACCGGCGAGTTGACGCCGCCGGGGATGACGCGTCCGGCCCGCTCGAGGAGGGCCGCCGAGGCAGGGGCGTCGGTCGTGTCGGGCGCGGTCGTGGGCTGCGAGCTCATGCCGCCATTGTGGCAACCGCCCCGCGCCCGCGATCCGGCAGGCGGTCCCGCCGACCTCAGCGGCCGCTCGCGGCCTCGGGGTCGAGGTGGTCGCGCACGATCTGCATCGCGTCGCCGATCGCCCGGAACTGGTCGCGCGTCATGATGTCGACGAGGTTGTCGCGCACGCTCTGCACGTGGACCTTGGCGATGTCGTGGACGGCGGCGAGACCACCGGCGGTCAGCACGAGCTCGACGCCCCGCTTGTCGGCCAGGCACGACTCACGCGTGACCCAGCCGCGCTCCTCGAGCCGCTTGGCCGTGTGGGTCAGCCGGCTGCGCGACTGGACGACCATCGAGGCGAGCTCGGACATCCGCAGCCGGTGCTGGGGGCTCTCGGACAGCATCGAGATGATCTCGTACTCGCTCAGCTGGATGCCGGCGTCACCGAGCGCGTCGTCGAGCGCGCGCTCGAGCAGCCGCGTGCCGCGCAGGATCGCCCGCCACGACCGCTGCTCCCCGTCGTCGAGCCACCTCACGCCGTCGTCCCCTGAACCGGCCATGTGCACCTCCTGCGCCCCCTGATCGTAAGGCGTCAGGCGAGCCAGTCGGCGGCGTCGAGGGCGAAATACGTCAGCACGACCTGCGCGCCGGCGCGTCGGATCGACGTGAGTGACTCGAGGGCGGCCGCCTGCAGGTCGATCCAGCCGTTGGCGGCGGCCGCGTGGATCATCGAGTACTCGCCCGAGACCTGGTAGGCCGCCACCGGCACCGACGAGCGCTCGGCGGCCGCGGCGACGACGTCGAGGTAGCTCATCGCCGGCTTGACCATGACGAGGTCGGCGCCCTCGGCGATGTCGAGGTCGATCTCACGCAGCGACTCGACGAGGTTGGCCGGGTCCTGCTGGTACGTGCGCCGGTCGCCCTGGAGGCTCGACTGAACGGCCTCGCGGAACGGGCCGAAGAACGCCGAGGAGTACTTGGCCGCGTACGCGAGCACGACCGTGTCGGTGAGGCCCTCGTCGTCGAGGCGCCGGCGGATGACGCCCACCTGGCCGTCCATCATCCCGCTCGGCGCCACGACGTGGGCCCCGGCGCGGGCCTGCTGCACGGCCATCTCGGCGTAGATGATGTTCGTCGCGTCGTTGTCGACGCGGCCGCGGTCGTCGAGGACGCCGCAGTGGCCGTGGTCGGTGAACTCGTCGATGCACGTGTCGGCCATGATGACGAGGTCGTCGCCGACGGCGTCGCGGACGCAGCGCAGCGCGACGTTGAGGATGCCGTCGGGGTCGACGGCGCCGCTGCCGACGGCGTCCTTGTCCTGCGGGACGCCGAAGAGCATCAGCCCGCCGATGCCGGCCGCGACGGAGCGGCGCGCGACCTCGACGAGGCTGCCGAGCGTGTGGTGCACGACGCCGGGCATGCTGGCGACCGGACGCACCTCGTCGCGGCCCTCCGCGACGAACACCGGCAGGACGAGGTCGCGCGGGTGCAGCCGGGTCTCGGCGACGAGGCTGCGCAGGGCCGGGTTCTGGCGCAGCCGCCGGGGACGCTCGATCACGGCGGCCCTCAACGGGCGCGCCGGCGCGAGGCCGGACGCTTGTCGCTCGGGCGCTGGACCGGCTGGCCGGCCTCGCGGGCCGCGACCTGCAGCCCGACGCCGTGGCCGGCGAGGGCGTCGACGAGGGCCAGGGCCGACGCCTCCTGCGCCAGGACGTCGACGCGCAGGCCGTGCTCCTGCGCGGTCTTGGCCGTGGCCGGGCCGATGCACGCGACGACCGTTGCGGCGTGGGGCTTTCCGGCGATGCCGACGAGGTTGCGCACCGTGGAGCTCGACGTGAAGAGGACGGCGTCGTAGTCCCCGCCCTTGATGGCGTCGCGGATCGACGCGGCCGGCGGGGCCGCACGGACGGTCCGGTAGGCGGTGACGTCGTCGACCTCCCAGCCCATGTCACGCAGGCCGGCGACGAGCGTCTCGGTGGCGATGTCGGCGCGGGGCAGCAGGACCCGGTTGATCGGGTCGAGGACCTCGTCGAACTCCGGCCACACCTCGAGCAGCCCCGCGGCCGACTGCTCGCCCTCGGGCACGAGGTCGGGGTTGATGCCCCACTCGCGCAGCGCCGCGGCCGTGACGCCGCCCACGGCAGCGACCTTGAGCCCGGCGAAGGCCCGCGCGTCGAGTCCGAACTCCTCGAACCGCTCGCGGACCGCGCGCACCGCGTTGACCGACGTGAAGCCGATCCACTCGTAGCGGCCGGTGACCAGGCCCTTGACGGCCTTCTCCATCTGCTGCGGCGTGCGCGGGGGCTCGACCGAGATCGTCGGGACGACGTCGGCCGTCGCGCCGTAGGCAGCGAGCCGGTCGACCATCGGGCCGGCCTGGGCCTGGGTGCGCGGCACGAGGACCTTCCAGCCGAACAGCGGCTTGGTCTCGAACCACGAGAACTCGTCGCGCAGGTCCACGTTGGGCGAGACGACCGCGAGGGAGACCTCGAGCGGCTCCTTGCCGGTGAAGAGGCGGTCGACGGCCTCGAGCGAGGACGTGACCGAGGTCTGGCGGACCGTCGTCGCGTTCGTCGTCAGGGCGACGAGCGACTCGCCGGGGCGGCCCGCGGCGAGCAGCCCGGCCAGCGCCTTGCGAATGGTCTCGGAACCGCCGAGCAGGACGACGGTGTCGGCGTCGGCCGTGTACGGCGTGAGGTCGAGGGCGGCGTGCTCCGTGGCGAGCACGTGCACGGCTCCGGTGGCCTTGGACGTCAGCGGCACGCCGGCGTACGTCGGCGCGGCGGTCACGGCGGAGACACCCGGCACGACGTCGAAGGTGAGCCCCGCCTTGCGGCACGCGCGCACCTCCTCCGCGAGGCCGTTGAACGTCGCGGGGTCGCCGTCCATGAGGCGCACGACGAGGCCCGACGGGCCCACGGCCTTGGCCGCCTTGACGACGAGCTTGGCCCGGACCGCGTGGGTCAGCTCCTGGCCCTGCTCGCCGTGGCCGGCGTCGATGATCTCGACCCCCGGGCGGGCGTGGGCGAGGACGGCGTCCTCACGGGCGACGCGGTCGATGACGACGACGTCCGCGGCGGCGAGCAGGTCGCGGGCGCGGAGGGTCAGCAGGCCCGGGTCACCCGGCCCGGACCCGACGAAGGCGACGCGTGCCGGCGAGGTCGGCAGCGTGGTGGTCGACGCCGTCTGCTCCGACGGCTGGCGAGACTGGGTCACGAAACTTGCTCCGGTCGGTGGGTGGCGTGCGGGGTGTGCTGCGGTGGTGCGGTGCTGGTGACGACGTCCAGGGGCCCGACGGCCGAGGCGTCGTTCGGGGCGTCGTTGGGGGCGCTGGTCGGGGCGTCGTTGGGGGCGCTGACGGGGGTCCCGGTCAGCTCGGCGGCGCCGTCCTCGAGGAGGATGCCCGCGAGCCGTCGGCCGAGGTCCTCGGGCTCGTCGTACCCACCGACGAGGGACCGGCGCAGCTCGCTCGCGCCGTCCTCCGTGCCGACGAACGAGCGCAGCGACAGCACGGGGCCGTCGTCGTCCTCGACGACCTCGGCGAGCGCGCCGACGGGGGCGGTGCAGCCGGCCTCGAGCGTCCGCAGCAGCGAGCGCTCGGCGAGGACGCAGGCGCGCGTGTCGGGGTCGTCGAGCGCCGTGACCGCAGCGAGCACGTCGTGGCGGTCGGAGCGGCACTCGACGGCGAGGGCCCCCTGGCCGGGCGCCGGGAGCACCTGGATCGGGTCGAGCACCTCGGTGACCTCGCCGAGCCGGCCGAGACGGGCCAGGCCGGCCCGCGCGAGGACGACCGCGTCGAGCGTGCCGGACGTGACGAGGGCGATGCGGGTGTCGACGTTGCCCCGGATCGGGCGGATCTCGACGCCCAGCCCGAGCGCGGCCAGCTGGGCGGTGCGACGCGGCGAGCCGGTGCCGACGACCGACCCGGGCGGCAGCTCGCCGAGCGTGAGCCCGTCCCGCGCGACGAGCACGTCGCGGCTGTCCTCGCGCTCGGGGACCGCGGCCACGACCAGGCCCGGCTCGGGCGTCGTCGGCAGGTCCTTGAGCGAGTGGACGGCGACGTCGATGCGTCCCTCGAGCAGCGCCCGGCGGATCGCGGCGGCGAAGACGCCGGTGCCGCCGATCGCGGTGAGCAGCGCGCCGGAGGTGTCGCCCTCGGTCGTGATCTCGACGAGCTCGACGTCGTGGCCGAGCGCCCGGAGCCGGTCTGCGACCCAGGAGGACTGCGTCGTGGCGAGGGCGGAGCGGCGGGTGCCGAGGCGCAGGGTCGTCATGCGGCACCTCCCCGCTTCGGCGGTGCCGAGACGTTGGCGACGTCCTCGGGCTGGAGGTCGAACAGCTCTCGCAGTGCGGCCGCGTAGTCGTCGCCGCTGCCCTCCATGGCGAACTCCTTGACGCGTCGGGTGGGCGTGTGGAGCAGCTTCTCGACGATGCGGTGCACCGCGAGGGCGATCTCGGCGCGGGTCCCCTCGTCGAGACCGGGCAGGCGCTGGTCGAGGCGCTCCATCTCCCCGGCCACGAGCTCGGCGGCCCGCGAGCGCAGCGCCGCGACGGTCGGCGCCACCGACTTCTCGACGCGTCGGGTCAGGTAGTCGGCGACCTCACCGGTGACCAGCTCGCGGACGCGGACGACCTGCGTGGTGTCGGCGCGGCCCTCGAGGAGGCGGCCGAGGTGCTGTAGGTCGAGCAGCGTCACGGACGGCACCGGGCTCGACCACGTCTCGGCCGGCTCGACGTCTCGGGGCAGGGCGAGGTCGACGACGACCTGCTGTCTCTTATACACATCTGACGCTGCCGACGACGGA
>NZ_JBNDHY010000030.1:0-37580 GCF_056755315.1 Monashia sp. HAY1-2A | reverse complement strand
CGAGATCTACACTCTCTCCGTCGTCGGCAGCGTCAGATGTGTATAAGAGACAGGACGTGGAACGTCCGTGGCGCCGTCGGTGGAGGTCGCGCTCAGCCGCCCCAGCCCCAGACGCTGGCGAACGAGATGACGGCGCGCGTGGTGTAGTCGGTGGTGGCGGCGAGGGCCGACAGGAGAGCAGCGAACATGTGGGGGCTCCTTCAGGTGGTGATGTTCCGGATGCGTGCGCCATGGAGGGGCTTGCTGCGGCAGCACAGAACAACAGAGGTTTCCCTCGGCGTTCAGGGTGACATCAGCGTGCAGGCATGCGGAAGCACGTCCGGTGGTAAGCGGCCGGATCTATACCAAGATTTTACGTTTGTGAGCGCAAACCCCCTGTGGATTCGGCGCCCCGCCACGCGTGTGGAAGAATCGGGGCTTCGTGCCCGTTCCGGGCAGCACCCCAGAAGCATCCACGAGGAGACCCCGATGAGCAAGCGCGCCCGCAAGCGTCGCTCGCGCAAGGGCAACGCCGCCAACCACGGCCGCAAGCCCAACGCCTGAGCCGCAGACGTCAAAGGCCCACCTCCCCCAAGGGAGGCGGGCCTTCGTCGTTCCCGGGCCGCACGAGGCCCGGACGGTTACTGGCCGCGCTCGACGGTGATGACCGTCATCGAGATGCGCGACATGATCGTCGTGCGCAGCGAGTCGGGCGCCTCCTCGCGACCGCACGAGCGCTTGATCAGCGCCTTGAGCGTCGTGTCGAGGTCGTACTCCTTGAGGCAGGGCCCGCACTCGTCGAGGTGGGCCTGGATCTTGGCGCAGTCCTCCGGCCCGAGCTCACCGTCGAGGTACTCGTAGACGCGCAGCAGGGCCTCCGAGCAGTCGGTGCGCCCGCTGTCCCCACCGGTGCTGTCGTGGTGACTCATGACCCGCTTCCTTCCGTGCCCGGGCGGCCCGTCGGGCCCGCCCCGCTCGTCGTGCCAGCGGCCCCGGCCTGGGCGAAGCCCCGACCGGCGGCGTACTCGGACAGCAGCTCGCGGAGCTGGCGCCGGCCGCGGTGCAGGCGGCTCATGACCGTGCCGATCGGGGTCTCCATGATCTCGGCGATCTCCTTGTAGGAGTAGCCCTCGACGTCGGCGAAGTAGACCGCGAGCCGGAACTCCTCGGGGATCTCCTGCAGGGCGCGCTTGACGTCGCTGTCGGGCAGGTGGTCGAGCGCCTCGGCCTCGGCCGACCGCAACCCGGACGACGAGTGCGACTCGGCGCGCGCCAGCTGGTAGTCCTCGATCTCGGCCGCGTCCGACTCCAGCGGCTGGCGCTGCTTCTTGCGGTAGCTGTTGATGTAGGTGTTGGTGAGGATGCGGTACATCCACGCCTTGAGGTTGGTGCCCGGGCGGTACTGGTGGAAGGCCGCGTACGCCTTGGCGAACGTCTCCTGCACGAGGTCCTCGGCGTCGCTCGGGTTGCGCGTCGTGCGCAACGCCGCGCTGTAGAGCTGGTCGAGCAGCGGCATCGCCTCGCGCTCGAACCGGGCGCGGCGCTGCTCGGGCGTCTCGGCCGAGACGTCGACGGACGCGTCGGCGCCGGCCTGCGCGTCCGCGTCGGCAACCTCGGGGTCGGGCTCCGCGAGACGCAGGGGAGCCGTCGGGTCGGTCTGCTTGTCCTTAGCCATCACGTCCCAGCCTAGTCGGGCCGGGCCGGCCGCCACGGCGGCTCCGGTGCGCCGGGCCTCGGAGGGAGAGCCGGACCGGCGCTCGGGGGCGACGCAGGGGCTGGGAACCATGCCACGTGCAACGGTCACACGCCGGGCAGCATTCCCGCGATCCGGGTCAGCTCCTCGGCGAGCCGGGTCCGTGAGCTGCGGGGGAAGCTGTGGGCGCCCGGGACCTCGACGAGCGTCGCGCCGGGCGGCAGGTGGGGACGCACCTCCTCGGGTGTGCCGAAGGTGTCGCGGAGGCCCTGGACCACCCAGGTCGGGTCGGGTGCGAGCGCCAGCTCGTCCGCGCGCAGCCGGTCCGGACGGCCCGGCAGGTGGAGCGGGAAGCTGAGCAGGAGCGCGGCGTCGGCCCCGAGGGCGGCCGCCGTCCGGCAGGCGACGCGGGCGCCCGCGCTGCGACCGCCGACGACGAGGGGACGCGGCAGGCGGGACCGTCCCGACAGCAGCGCCTCCACGACCGGCACCCAGGCCTCGTCGAGCGTCGGCGGCCGCCCGGCGACCTTGCGCCCGGCGACGAGCCACGGCTGTTCGACGAGCGCGACCGCCCGGCCCGAGGCCACGAGGGCCTCGCGGGCCACCGTCAGGTCCAGCGCCCCCAGACCCCCGCCGGCGCCGTGCCCGAGGACGACCGTCGAGCCGGCGCGCACCGGACGCCACACGTGGACCCGCGCGGGACCCTGCGGTGTCTCCACCTCGCGGACGGCGGGTCGCACCCCGTACCCTCGTCCGGGCTCTCGCGACGGCGGCGTCACGACCCGATCACCTCGCCGGTCATCGGGTCGACGACACCGACGAGCTCCTCCCTGGGCACGGGGTCGAGCAGGTGCGGGCCGTTGTTCGACGTGGCCCCGACAGCTCGGCCGACCGGGTAGGCCTCGAACCGGCCCGGGCTCGCGAACTCGAGCACGCCCTGGACGTAGGCGGGGTCCTTCTCGGCCGGGTCGAGCCAACGCGCCCACTGTTCCGGCTCGAGGACGAGGGGCTGCCGGTCGTGGATCCGGTCCATGCCCGGGTCGGCGGCGGTCGTGATGATGGTGAAGGTCGTCAGCCAGGCGTCCGGGTCGCCGTCGGGTCGCTGGCGGTCGCGCCAGAACTCGTACAGGCCGGCGAAGCCGACCGGCGCACCGTCGGCGCGGCGGATGAAGAAGGGCTGCTTGCGCGGCTTGCCCTTGGCGTCGAGGGCGGTCGGCGAGACCTGCCACTCGTACCAGCCGTCGGCCGGCACGACGCACCGCCGCGACAGGGCCGCCTTCGCGAAGGCCCCCTTGCCGAGGACCGACTCGGCCCGCGCGTTCGTCATCCGCTGGCCCATCGTGACGTCCTTGGCCCAGGCCGGTACGAGCCCCCACGTCAGCAGGCGCAGCTGACGCACCGCGGCCGTGTCGACCCCCGAGCCACCGCGAGCGACGCCGGTGGCGTCGGCGGGGTCCGCGGAACCGGCGGCATCGGCCGCGTCGGCGGCGCTGGGGACGCGAGGCGCCCGGCTCAGCACGACCGGCGCCTGCTTGGACGGCGCCATGTTCCAGTCCGGCTCGCCCGCGGGTGGGTTCTGGGGGTTCTTGAGGATGCTTCGGGCCGGCTCGGCGGTGTGGTCCTCGTCGACGTCGAAGGCCTCGACGAGCTCGTCGGGCCGGGCGCTGGCGGCGTACCTCCCACACATGGCGCCCAGCCTAGGTCCACCCGGTGTCGACGCCCGTGTCACGCCAGTGTCACGCCCGGGGTCGGTGGGCGCGGGGGCGTGCGACCGCGGGTATGTCGCTACCGTAGGTTCCCACTGGTCCACGATGGCCACGCCCGTCCCGCACGGCCGTGGCCGGAGGAGGAAGGTCATGATCGTCCGCCGTCTCGCTCGTCCCCTGCTCGCGTCCGTGTTCATCGCCGCGGGGGTCGATGCCCTGCGCAACCCGTCCGCGCGCACCGACAAGGCGGCGCACCTGCTCGGGAAGGTCCCGGACCAGGTGCCCGGCTCGGACAAGGTGGCGCGCGCCGCGAAGGACCCCGACCTCGTCGTCCGCGTCAACGGCGCGGCGCTCCTCGGCGGCGGCGTCCTGCTGGCCACGGGCCGGCTGCCGCGCATCGCGTCCACCGTGCTCGCCGCCTCGATCGTGCCGACGACGGCGATCGAGCACGCCTTCTGGGACGAGACCGACCCGGCCCGCAAGGCCGCGAGCCGCAGCCTCTTCCTCAAGAACGTCGGCCTCCTCGGCGGCCTGCTCCTCGCAGCCGCCGACACCGCAGGCCGTCCGGGCCTCGCGTGGCGCGCCCAGCACGCCACGAAGACCACGCGCCGTGAGGCACGCCACGCCAGGGCGACCGCCACGCGCGAGGCCCGCCTCCTCGCCCATCGAGCCCAGGACGTCGTGAGCTGACTTGAGTCCCGCTGATCCCCTCCCTGCCGATCCCCTGCCCACGGGCCCCCACCAGGCCGCGGGTCCCGCAGGTGCCGCGGCCGGTCCCGCCGGTGGCACCCTGACGGACACGCGGACGGGCACCCCGACCGACACGCCGACCGACACGCCGACCGACACACCGACGGACCCGGACTGGCCGGCGCCGACCGCCCCCGGGCCGCTGGACGCCACCGTGGTCCTGCCCGGCAGCAAGTCCCTGACCAACCGCTATCTCGTCCTCGCGGCCCTCGCGAGCGACCGGTCGCGCCTGCGGGCGCCGCTCCGCTCGCGTGACACGCTCCTCATGGCCGACGCGCTGCGCAGCCTCGGCGTCCGCATCGACGACGTGCCACCGGAGGGCGAGACCGCGCCCGGAGCCGTCGAGGACTGGCTCGTCACTCCCCCGGAGACGCTCCGGGGCGGCGGGCGCGTGGACTGCGGCCTCGCCGGGACCGTCATGCGGTTCCTGCCCGCGGTCGCCGTGCTCGCCGACGGCCCGGTGCTGCTCGACGGCGACCCGCAGGCGCGGGTCCGCCCGATGGGCCCGGTCATCGACGCGCTGCGCACGCTCGGCGCCGACATCGACGACGCCGAGGGGCACCTGCCGATCAGCGTCCACGGACGCGGCGGGCTGGCCGGCGGCAGCGTCACGATGGACGCGTCGATGTCCTCGCAGTTCATCTCGAGCCTCCTGCTCGCCGGCGCCCGCTACGACGACGGTGTCACGGTCCACCACGACGGCAAACCCGTCCCGAGCGAGCCGCACATCCTCATGACGGTCGAGACGCTCCGCGACGCGGGTGCCATCGTCGACGACAGCGAGCCGAACACGTGGCGCGTCGAGCCGTCGGAGATCAACGCCCTCGACGTGTCCGTCGAGCCGGACCTGTCCAACGCCGGGCCCTTCGTCGCGGCCGCGCTCGTCGCCGGCGGCACGGTCCGGGTACCGGGCTGGCCCCAGCACACGACGCAGGCCGGCGACATGCTCCGGGAGATCCTCGACGCCATGGGCGCCGACGTCCGCCTCGACCGCTGGGGCCTGACCGTCAGCGGTGGCGACGAGCTCGCGGGCATCGACATCGACCTGCACGACGCGGCCGAGCTGACCCCGACCGTGGCCGCCCTCGCGGCGCTGGCGTCCAGTCCGTCGTGGATCCGTGGCGTCGCCCACATCCGCGGGCACGAGACCGACCGGCTGGCCGCGCTGACGGCCGAGCTCGGCGGTCTGGGCAGCCGGGTCACCGAGACCGAGGACGGTCTGCGCATCGCGCCGGCGGCCTTGCACGGCGGGCGGTTCCGCACCTACCACGACCACCGGATGGCCACCGCGGGCGCGATCGTCGGCCTGCGCGTCCCCGGCGTCCAGGTCGAGGACATCGGCACGACCCGCAAGACGCTGCCGGACTTCGTCGGCCTGTGGCACGGCATGCTCGCCGGTGCGGCGCACGTGGTGCTGCCCCGATGAGCTGGCGGGACCTCGACGAGGGGGACGTCCGCGTCCGCCCCAGCCGCAAGGGCTCGAGGCCCCGCACCAAGGAGCGTCCGGCGCACGCCGACGCGGTCGTCGCGATGGTCATCGGCGTCGACCGCGGGCGGTACACGTGCCTCGTGCCCCAGGGCGCGCTCGGGCGCAAGGAGCCCGAACGCGTCGTCACGGCCATGAAGGCACGCGAGGTCGGCCGGACCCGGGTCGTCGTCGGCGACGACGTCGCGCTCGTCGGCGACCTCGCCGGCGGACCGGATGCCCTGGCCCGCATCGTGCGCATCGAGGACCGCCGGTCGGTGCTGCGACGCACGGCCGACGACACCGACCCCTACGAGCGGATCATCGTGGCCAACGCCGACCAGCTCGTCATCGTCACGGCGCTCGCCGACCCGGAGCCGCGGCCGCGGATGGTCGACCGCTGCCTCGTCGCGGCCTACGACGCCGACCTCGAGCCGCTGCTCGCGCTGACCAAGGCGGACCTCGTCGACCCCGCCCCCTTCCTGGCGACGTACGCGCCGCTCGAGGTCGAGCACGTCGTCACGGCCCGGACCCGCGACGGGTTCACCGGCCTCGAGGAGCTGCGCGACCGGCTGGCGGGCAGGGTCTCCGTGCTCGTGGGGCACTCCGGGGTCGGCAAGAGCACGCTCGTCAACGCCCTCGTGCCGACGGCGATGCGGGCCACCGGCGTCGTCAACGACACGACGGGACGTGGCCGGCACACCTCCACCAACGCCGTCGCGCTGCGCCTGCCCGACGACGACGGCTGGGTCATCGACACCCCGGGCGTGCGCTCGTTCGGGCTGGCCCACATCGACCCGGACCGCATCATCGACCACTTCCCCGACCTCGCCGAAGGCACCGCGGAGTGCCCCCGCGGCTGCACCCACGACGAGGACGAGTGCGCGCTGGACGCGTGGGTGGCCGGTGGGCACGCCGGTTCCGCCGGACCGTCGCGGCTCGCCTCCCTGCGCCGGCTCCTGTCGAGTCGCTCGACCGAGGAACGCTGAGGCACAGGGATGCCCGTTCTGCCGAGACGCCTCGGCACACGTCGCGGACGCCACCGCGCGACCGTTCCCACCGCGGTCGCCCGGCGCAGGCTAGGTTGACCCGGTGACCTCCTACGACGACGACCTCCGCCTGGCCCACGTGCTCGCCGACGCCGTCGAGCGCGTGACCCTGAGCCGTTTCCGCGCCGCCGACCTCGTCGTCGAGAGCAAGCCCGACCTCACGCCGGTCACCGACGCCGACCGGGCCGCCGAGGAGCTCGTCCGGTCCCAGCTCAAGCGCACCCGTCCGCGCGACGCCGTCCAGGGCGAGGAGTTCGAGACGACGGGCCACGGGCCACGGCGGTGGATCGTCGACCCCATCGACGGCACGAAGAACTTCGTCCGCGGCGTCCCGGTGTGGGCGACCCTCATCGCCCTCGTGGTCGACAACGTGCCGGTCCTCGGCGTCGTCTCCGCGCCGGCCCTCGGTCGGCGCTGGTGGGCCGCGGTCGGCAGCGGCGCCTGGACCGGCCGGTCGCTGTCGTCGGCCAAGCCGATCGCGGTGTCGCAGGTGGGACGCCTCGGGGACGCGTCGCTGTCGTACTCCTCGCTCTCCGGCTGGCGGGTACGAGGGCGGCGCGACGACTTCCTCGACCTCATGGACGACTGCTGGCGCACCCGCGCCTACGGGGACTTCTGGTCCTACATGCTCGTCGCCGAGGGTGCCGTCGACATCGCCGCGGAGCCCGAGCTCGAGGTGCACGACATGGCCGCGCTCGTCGCGATCGTCGAGGAGGCCGGCGGGCGGTTCACGGGGCTGGACGGCCGACCCGGCTGCTGGAGCGGCAACGCCGTGGCGACCAACGGCCTGCTCCACGACACGGTGCTCGAGCGCATCGGCATGCCGTCCGACCGCGAGACCGCGCGCGCGGCCTCGAACCCGGAGAACGCCTGAGCCATGGGGCTGCTCGTACGCGCGGCAGGCCCCGCCGACGTGCCCGCGCTCGCAGCGGTCGCGGCCGAGACCTTCGCCCTCGCCTGCCCGCCGGACATGACGCGCGACCGCGTCGAGGCCTTCGTCTCCGACGTGCTGTCCCCGGACCGGTTCGCCGAGTACGTCCTCGACCCGGCCCGCCACCTGCTCCTGGCCGAGGAGGACGGCACGGCCGTCGGCTACGCGATGCTCGTGGCCGGCGAGCCGTCCGACGACGACGTCCGCGCTGCGATCCGTCACCGGCCCGCCGTCGAGCTGAGCAAGATCTACGTGCTCCCCTCGTCGCACGGTCGCGGTACCGCCGCTCGTCTCATGGCCGAGGCGATCGGGTGGGCACGCTCCACCGGTGCGGCCGGCATCTGGCTCGGGGTGAACCAGCAGAACGAGCGCGCCCAGCGGTTCTACGCCAAGAGCGGCTTCGAGCGCGTCGGCACCAAGCGCTTCCTCGTGGGCGGCCGGTACGAGGACGACTACGTCCTCGAGCAGCCGCTGACCTGAGCGCGGTCAGCGACGGCGTGCTCCGGCCCGTCCGGCGGGGCCTGGTCAGCGAGGCACGTCGCGCACGACGGTGACCTCGCCGAGACCGAGGCCCCGGACGGCTTCCAGGTGCGCCTCGGCGTCGCCGACGAGGACGATCGTCCAGCCGGCGCCCGGCTCCTCGCCGGTGATCCCCGCCTCCTCGGCGAACCGGCGGAACGCCGCCTCGACGCGGGCGGCGTCGACCGTCGCCAGGTCGCGCAGGTTCTCGGTGGTGAAGGCCGTCGTGCGGCCGTCGAGCGCCATGCCGACGGCTTCGTCGGCGATGGTGTCGGCAGTGGCGTAACGACCCGGGGCGGTCTTGGAGATGTAGTCGACACCGGAGCGGATCTCCTTGTCGCTGAACCCCTTCCATCCGCCGCCCAGGATGTCGAGGAGCAGGCGCACGGCGTCCTCGGTCGAGTCGGACCGCACGGAGCCGGTGGTGAGGAAGAGCCCGCCGCGACGTCGGGGACGGAAGCTGGAGCGGATGCCGTAGGTGTAGCCCTTCTCCTCGCGGAGCACCGCGTCGACGCGCGCGTTCGGAGACCCGCCGAGGACGAACCCCAGCACCGGGTAGGGCGCCCAGCCGCCCTCGACCGACCGGTCGGGCCCGGGAGCCCCCACGACGAGCTCGGTCTGCACCGAACCCGGACGCGACACGAAGACGACGCGCGACCGGTCCGGGGCCAGCGTGCCCGCGGTGTCGAGGTGCCTGCCCCGTTCACGAGGCCCGTGCTGCCATCCGCCGAGGGCCGACTCGACGAGGGAGGGCACGTCGAGGCCCTCGAGGTCGCCGGCGACGACCATCGTCACACCGGCGGCGACGACGTGCTCGGCGTGGAACGCCACGACGTCGTCGCGCGTGATGGCCGCCACGGTCTCGCGGGTCCCGCCGGTGGGGCGGGAGGCGCGGTCGTCGGCGTCGTAGAACGTGCGGACGAACTCGAGGATGGCCCGGTGCGCGGCGACGGACCGCTCCTGCTCGATCTCGGCGAGCCGGGTGCGAACCTGGCGTGCCACCTCCGCGTGGGGGAACACCGGCTCGGTGAGGATCTGGCGCAGCAGGTCCAGGGCCGGCTCGAGGTTTCCCTTGACGACGTCGAGGTCGACCGACAGGCCGGCCTCGGACAGGCCGGCGCCGAACCCCACGCCCTTGCGCTCGAGCAGCCGGGCGAACTCGTCGGCGCTGTGGTGCTCGGTGCCCTCGTCGAGGGTGCGGGCCATGATCGTCGCGACGCCCTCGCGGTCCCGCGGCTCGTCCCGCAGTGATACGGGCAGGCCGAGGCGCAGCGACAGGACGTACTGGCCGGGCACGTCGTAGGTGACCAGGTGCAGGCCGTTGGGCAGGTCGTGGGTCACGGGCTCCGGGAAGGCCCAGGGCTGCGGGGCGGCGACGGGGGGTCGAGCGACGGTGGTGTCGGACGTGGGCGTGCTCATGCCGCCTCCTCCCCCTCGCCGCCTGCGGTGGCTCCCGGCTCGGCGAGGTAGCGCACGACCGCGCGAGCCTCGGGCGCGAGCCACGCGGCCGTCACGGCGCGGACCTCGTCGGGGGTCACGGCGCGGACCTGGTCGACGAACGCGTTGACGTAGCCGGCGTCACCGGTCAGCAGGGCGTGGTGGCTGATGTGGTCGGCCCGCTCCTCGATGCTGGCGAGGGCGCTGAGCCACGAGCGCTCCGTGTCGGCGACGACCGACTCCATCTCCTCGGCGTCCGGCCCCTGCTCGGCGAGGGCCGACAGCTCCTCGCAGAGCACCTCCTCGACCCGCTCGACGTCGGCGCCCTCCGCGACGTCGACGGTGAAGGCGCCCAGACCGACGCCGTCGACGAGGCCCATCGTCCAGCCCCCGACCGCGACGGCCGTCTCGTCGCGGCGCACGAGGCGCCGGATGAGGCGCGAGCTGGCCAGGCCGCCGAGCACGTCGACGGCGACCTGGCAGGCGTGGTACTCGGGCGTCGTGTCGACGGGCAGCCGGAACGCCACGTAGAGCCGGTCGTTCGGCACGTCACCGACGCGGTCGAGGCGCACCGGCGCCTCCAGCGGCGGCAGCTGCGGCCGTCTTGGCTGCTCGTGCAGCTCGATGGCCGGCAGGTGGCCGAAGTACCTCTCGGCGGCAGCGAACCCGTCCTCGGGGGTGAGGTCCCCGACGAGCGTGAGGACGGTGTTGTTGGGGCCGTAGTGGGCCCGGAAGAAGGCGTGGACGTCCTCCACCGTCGCCGCGTCGAGGTCCTCCATGGAGCCGATCGTCGGGTGGTGGTAGGGGTGGTCCTCCGGGAAGGCCGTCGCGTAGATGTCGATGAGGGCCGTGCCGTACGGGACGTTGTCGTACCGCTGGCGCTTCTCCTCCTTGACGACGTCGCGCTGGTTGTCGAGGTTCTCCTGGTTGACCGCGTCGAGCAGGTAGCCGTGCCGGTCCGCCTCGAGCCACAGGGCGAGCTCGAGGGCGCCGGTCGGGACGGTCTCGAAGTAGTTCGTGCGGTCGAACCACGTCGTCGCGTTGAGGCGGGCGCCCTCGTCCATGAGCGCCGAGAAGTGCTCTCCCGAGGCCACGTTGCGGCTGCCCTGGAACATGAGGTGCTCGAACAGGTGCGCGAACCCGGTGCGCCCGGGCGCCTCGTGGCGGGAGCCGACGCCGACCCAGAGGTTGACGGCGACGTTGGGCACGGCGTGGTCCTCGCTGACGATGACGCGCAGACCGTTGGGCAGCGTGCGCTCCGCGAGGGGATAGGAGATCGACGTCACGCGCTCGACCCTATGCGACGAGGGCGAGAGTTCGCGGGCGCCCTCGGGACCTCGCGCGACGCCACACCCTTAGCAAACTGTGGGTTATGGTTGTGACGAATAGCATCACTTGACGCTATGGTTGGTCCATGACCGCCAGCACCACTCCGGACCCCGACCTGCTCGCGACCATCCGCGCCTCCGTCATCGGCGACGACCAGGTCATGGTCGGCCCGTACGGCCCGCGCCGCGTCACCTACGCCGACTACACGGCGTCGGGGCGGGCGCTGGGCTTCATCGAGGACTTCGTCCGCGACGAGGTCCTGCCTCGCTACGCGAACACGCACACCGAGAGCTCGGGCACCGGCCTCCAGACGACGCGGCTGCGGGAGGACGCCCGTCGGACCATCCGCGACGCCGTGGGCGGCGACGACGAGACCGTCGTCGTCTTCGCCGGCTCCGGCTGCACCGGCGCCATCGACAAGCTGGTCGGCATCCTCGGCCTCCGTGTCCCGTCCGGCTTCGAGGACCGTTGGCACGCCAGCGAGCTCGTGCCCTCCGACCAGCGCCCGGTCGTCTTCATCGGCCCCTACGAGCACCACTCGAACGAGGTCATGTGGCGCGAGTGCGTCGCCGACGTCGTCGTCATCCCCCAGGACCTGGACGGCCATGTCGACCTCGTGGTGCTGCGGGACCGGCTCCAGGAGCATGCCGACCGGCCGTTGCGCATCGGCTCCTTCTCCGCCGCGAGCAACGTCACCGGCATCGTCACCGACACCGACGCGATCTCGACGCTCCTGCACGAGCACGGCGCCCTCGCCTTCTGGGACTTCGCCGCCGCGGGACCGTACGTCGACATCGAGATGTACGGGCGCGGGGGACGGGGCGTCGCGAGCGACCTGGCCCGCAAGGACGCCGTGTTCCTCAGCCCGCACAAGTTCATCGGCGGTCCGGCCACGCCGGGCGTCCTCGTCGTCCGGCGTGAGCTGCTCACCAACCGGGTACCCGACGTCCCGGGCGGCGGCACCGTCGCCTACGTCAACCCGGCGGCCCACGACTACCTCACCGACCCCGCCCACCGGGAGGAGGGCGGGACGCCCGCCATCGTCGAGTCGATCCGCGCCGGGCTCGTGTTCGCACTCAAGGAAGCGGTCGGCGTCGCGACGATCCGAGCCCGCGAGGACGCCTTCCTGCGCCGCGCCGCCGAGGCCTGGACCCAGGAGCCGGCCATCGAGATCCTCGGCAACCTCGACGCCGAGCGCCTGTCCATCGTCTCGTTCGTCGTGCGCTCCCCCGACGGCCCGTACCTGCACCACAACTTCGTCGTCGCCGTCCTCAACGACCTCTTCGGGATCCAGTCGCGTGGCGGGTGCTCGTGCGCGGGGCCCTACGGCCACCACCTGCTCGGCATCGACCTCGAGCGCTCGCACGAGTTCGAGCGCGAGATCGGCCGCGGCTGCGAGGGCATCAAGCCCGGATGGGTGCGCATCAACTTCAACTACTTCATCTCCGACGCCGTGGCCGACTACGTCATCGAGGCCGTCCGGCTCGTGGCCAGGGACGGCTGGCGCCTCCTCGGTGACTACTCCTTCGAGCCGGCGACGGGTCTGTGGCGACACCGCAACGGGCCCGTCGAGCCACCGCTGCGACTGCGCGACGTCCGCTTCGGCGCCGACGGCCTGCACTACCCGCGCCACACCGACCGGCTGGGCGAGGAGGCGCTGGAGCAGCACCTCGCCGATGCCCGGCAGGTCCTCGCCGAGGCCGAGCCCGTGCGGTGCGGCCCGGGCAAAGTCGACGTGGACTTCGACCACCTGCGCTGGTTCGAGCTGCCAGCCACGAGCCTGACCTGAACCTCGGGATCCGGTCCGCCGCGCCTGCGTGGCGGACCGGGGTCAGAGCGGGTCAGCGCGCCTCGTCTCGTGCGGCGGCCTGCAGCGCCGCCTCGCGAGCGGCTCGTTCACGCCGCAGACGCTCCTTGGGGTCGTTGCGCTCCCCCAGCTGGGCCGGGCCGAAGAGGCTGAGGCCGAGCATCCTCAGGTTGTAGCCGAGGCGGTAGGCGAGCGACAGACGCCCGGAGCGGGGGGTTCGGGCCATGAGGACCACCTCGTGAAATCGTTCGTGCACTGATGATTAGTACACATACTATCCTGAGATCGAGGACCGAAGGACAGGAGACATCGGCGTGACCGCACCGGACCACGACCAGCCCACCGTGCCAACCGTGCCCACCGTGCCCACCGTCGGCGCCGGTGCGTCCCACTCCCCCGACGACCTCCTGCGGCTCGACCAGCAGGTCTGCTTCGCCCTGGCGGTGGCCGCCCGCAACGTCATCGGGCTCTACCGCCCGATCCTCGAACCCCTGGGACTGACCCATCCGCAGTACCTCGTCATGCTCGCCCTTTGGGAACGGGCGCCCCTGACGGTCAAGGAGATCGGCGACCTCCTCAGCCTCGAGCCGGCCACGGTCTCACCGCTCGTCCGACGCCTCGAGGGGGCCGGGCTCGTGCGCCGCGACCCGCACCCCACGGACGACCGCGCCCTCCACGTCGGGCTGACGGAGCAGGGTCGCGAGCTTCGCCGGAAGGCCCTCGGCGTCCCGCCGCAGGTCATCGCGCGGCTCGGCATGGAGGTGTCCCAGCTCCAGGACCTGCACCGCGAGCTGAGCTCCGTCATCGCCGCCACCCGGACGGTGAAGGCCTGAGCCCGTCTCAGCGGACGACGGGCCCTCAACCACCGGAGGCCGGGGCGTGCAGGGGATGCGGCTTCAGCGGTTCGTTCGCCGGTCCCTGCAGCACCCTGCCGTCGACGGCGAACCGCGAACCGTGACAGGGACATTCCCAGGCCGTCTCCGCGTCGTTGAAGTGCACCAGGCAGCCGAGGTGGGTGCACGTGGCGGAGACCGCGGTCAGCAGGCCGTCGGCGTCGCGGTAGACGGCGCACCTCGTGCCGTCGATGCGGGTCACCGCGCCCTGGCCGAGCGGGATCTCGTCGACGGAGTCCACGTGGGAGGTGAGCCGGTCGCCGACGAAGTGGCGGGCGACCTTGGCCTGCAGCTTCACGGCTGGTCCCAGCTCGGTGAGCGGGTGCAGGCGACGGGGGTCGTACAGCGAGGCCCACGGGTTGTCGCGCTCGCAGACCAGGTCGGTGAGCAGCCGGCCGGCCAGGACGCCGCTGGCCATGCCCCACCCGCCGAAGCCCGTTGCGACCCAGGTGTTCTGCGCGCCCAGGTGGAACGGCCCGATGTAGGGCACCCTGTCCAGCGAGGTGGCGTCCTGGGCTGCCCAGCGGTAGACGACGTCGGCGGTGGGGAACTGTCCCCGGGTCCAGTCGAGGAGCTCCCGCCACAGGCGGGTGACGTCGCCGTCCCCCGGTGTGAAGTGTTCGCCGGTGACGATGAGCAGCCGCCGACCGTCGTGCCAGGGGGCGCTGCGCAGCGACCGCGTGTTCTGCTCGGAGGTGATGAACAGACCCTCGGGGACCACGTCGGGCTCCACGGCGGCGGCCACGACCAGCTCACGCCGGACGGAGAGCCGGGAGAACAGCAGGGCGCGGTCGAAGACCGGGTAGTTGGTCGCCACGACCACGTGGCGAGCCGTGACGGTGGCGCCCTGCTCGGTCACGACCCGGCACGGGGAGCCCTCGGTGAGCTCGACGACCCGCGACCGCTCGTGGACCTGCGCTCCCCGGGCGACCATGTCCTCGACGAGGCCGAGCAGGTACTTGCGGGGGTGGAACTGCGCCTGCCCGTCGACGCGCACGGCGCCGGCCACGGTGAAGGGCAGAGGTGTGTCGGTGGTGAAGGTGGCCGGCAGCCCGGCCCGACCGGCCGCGTCCGCCTCGGCCCTCAGCGCGTCCACCTGGGCCGGGTCCTCGACGTAGACGTAGGCGGGGCAGCGCTCTAGCTCGCACGCGATGCCCAGCTCGGCCGCGACCTGCGCCACGTGCTCGATCGCCTCTTGCTGCGACGCGGCGTAGCGAGCCGCGGCCTCGTCGCCGAGGTGCATGGTCAGGTGGTCGTAGATGAGGGTGTGCTGGGCCGAGAGCTTGGCCGTCGTGTACCCGGTGACGCCGGCCGCGACCCGGTCGGCGTCCAGCAGCGCCACCGTGAGCCCCGCGCGGGTCAGCTCCCAGGCCGTGCTGATGCCCGCCACGCCGGCCCCCACCACGACGACGTCGACCGTGACGTCCTCGGTCAGCACGGGGTACGGCGTGCCGGGCGGCACGGTGGCGATCCAGTGCGACTCCTGGTTTCCCGGTAGCACGTCAGGTCCTCTCGACTCAGGGCAGGTGTCGGGGCGGCCCAGGCCCGGGCGTGCCCCACGGCGAGCCGTGGCCGGAGGCACCGGGGGCTCGTGCTGGTACGTACCCCTTCACCGGGCTCGGGGCGACCGCCGGCAGCACCGACCCCGGAACGACGAAAACCCCCGAACCCGAGGGTTCGAGGGTTTCCGGTGCCCTCCTGCCAGGAGGGCCTGTGTAGCGGGGGCAGGATTTGAACCTGCGACCTCCGGGTTATGAGCCCGGCGAGCTACCGAGCTGCTCCACCCCGCGTCGGTATGTCTCAACCCTAGACGACGCCCCCGGGAAAGACCAAATCGGCCCTGTCGACCCGGGTGTGCACAGCCTCCACGACTGCCCGCAGCGGTGTCGTCGCCGGGGTGACGACTGGGGCGGCAGCCGAATCAGCCACTGCCCCAGTCGTTTTCGATCACGACGCCGACGGGCGTCGACGCGTCCGCTCAGGGACGCGTCGTCGCCGTGCCCTGTGGCGACGCGGCCACGGCGCGCTCGAGGGCCTGCTTGAGGCGGGCCTGGGCCTGACCGTACGCGGCGAAGTCGCCACGCTTGAGCGCCGCCTCGCCCTCGGCGTAGGCCGCCTCGGCGTCCTTGAGGGCCTGGGCGAGAGCTGCCGCGTTCGGGGTGCCCGGCGGGGCCGGCCGTGTCGTCGTCGGGCTCGGCGTGGAGGTGCTCGTGCCCGTCGGGGTCGGGGTGCCTCCGGTGCCACCGGGGCCACCGGCCCCCGGCGTCGAGGGCGTGCCGGTCCCCGTGTCCCCGGCCGAGGCCCCGGACTCGCCGCCGAAGAGGTCGTTGAGCGCCGCGTCGAGCGAGCCCGCCCACGCGATCTTGCCGCCGAACGCCACGGCGACCGCGTTGAGCTTCGGGAAGGATCCGCTTCCGCTCGCCCGGGCCGCCTGCACGTAGATCGGCTGGACGTAGAGCAGGCCGCCGCCCACGGGCAGGGTCAGCTGGTTGCCGAAGATGACGTTGGCGCCGTTGCTGCTCGTCGTCGAGATGAACTGGGCGAGGGTCAGCTGCCGACCGAGCGACGCGTCGTTCGACGTCGTGCTCGACGTTCGCATGTCGTTGTAGACCTGGCCCGGACCGCTGACGTTGCCACCGCCCATCTCGAGCAGCCGCATCGTGCCGTAGTTCTGCGAGCGTCTGCCGTCCTGGTTGCCGGCGTCGCCGTCGACGGCGAGGAAGCCGGACAGGACGTTGCGGTCACCCGTCGGCATGAACGTCGAGGTCAACGAGAAGGCCGGCGAGCTCTGGCCCGGCATCGCGAGCGAGAGGTAGTACGGCGGCTGGATGAGGTCCCCGCCGGACTGCGTCGGGTCGTCCGGCACCCGCCAGAAGTTCTGGCCGCCGTAGAAGGAGTTGGCGTCCTTGTCGTGGTACCTCTGCAGCAGCTGGCGCTGGACCTTGAAGAGGTCCTCCGGGTAGCGCAGGTGCTCCATGAGCGAGCCCTTGATGTCCGACATCGGCTTGACGACACCGGGGAAGATCGACATCCAGGCCTTGAGCACCGGGTCCTGGTCGTCCCACTGGTAGAGCGTCACGGAGCCGTCGTACGCGTCGACGGTGGCCTTGACCGAGTTGCGGACGTAGTTGACCTGGCCGCCCTGCACGGCGCGGACCGCGGTGCGCGTGCTGGTGACGGCGTCCTCGGTGGCCGTGTCGAGCGTCGTCATCTCCGAGTACGGGTAGTTCGCCGAGGTGGTGTAGCCGTCGAGGATCCACAGGACGCGGCCGTCGACGACCGCGGGGTAGGCGTTGCCGTCGAGGGTCAGCCACGGCGCGACCCGCTGCACCCGCTCCCGCGGCGTCCGGTAGTCGAGGATGCGCGAGTCGTTGGTCACGGCGTCGGACAGGAGGAAGTTGATCTCCCGGTACTTGACGGCGTACGCGAGGCGGCGGAGCGCGTCGAGCTGGACGCCGCCCGTGCCCTGGTAGGCGTAGGTGATCTGGCCGGTGCCCTTGGGGTCCGGGTAGTCGAACTCCTTCTTGCCGCCGCCGACGATCGAGTAGTCGGGCGAGTACTCGCCGAAGTAGATGCGCGGCTCGTACTTGCCGAGCGCGCCCTCGGTGCCGATCTGCGACTCGAAGAAGGTCGGCTCGCCGTCCGAGTCGCGGGTGTTGCCCTTCGCCGCGACGACGCCGTAGCCGTGGGTGTACACGGTGTGGTCGTTGAGCCAGTTCCGCTGCAGGTCGGGCACGCCGTTGAGGTCCAGCTCTCGGGCCGCGATGACGGTGTCCTGCAGCTTGTCGTCGAGCCGGTAGCGGTCCACGTCGAGGACGTCGGCGAACTGGTAGTAGCCCTTGCTCGCCTCGAGCTGTTTGAAGGTCGGGCTGACGATGTTCGGGTCGATGAGGCGGATGCCGGGAACCGTCGCGGCGTCACCGCGCAGCTGGCCGGGGGCTGCGACCGTCTTCGTGTCGTACGCCTCGACCTTGATCTTGTCGAAGCCGTACGCGGCCTGGGTGGCGTCGATGTTGCGCTGGATGTACGGCACCTCGAGCGACTTCTCCGAGGGGCGCACCTTGAGCGACTGGATGAGCGCCGGGTAGATGCCGCCGACGGCGACGACGATGACGGCGAGCACGGCGACGCCGACAAGGGGCAGGCGCCAGGACCGGGTCCAGATGACCGTGAGGAACATCAGGGCGCACATGACGGCCGCGAGCGCGAGGATGCCCTTGGTCGGGATGTCGGCGTGCGCCTGGGTGTACTGGATGCCGGTGATCTTCGTCGACTGCGCCGTCGCGAGGTTGTACCGGTCGACCCAGAACGCGACGCCGCGCACGAGGACGAGGACCGCGGTGATGACGGACAGGTGGACGCGGGCCGCCTGCGTCGAGCGCATCTTCTGGCTCGCGACGATGCCCCCGTAGAGGTAGTGCGTGAAGGCCGCGGTGATGAAGCCGATGACGAGGATCATCGTCAGGAAGGCGATGACGAAGTTGATCCACGGCAGGTCGAAGACGAAGAAGCCGACGTCGAGGTGGAACTCGGGGTCCTGGCTGCCGAAGGGGGTTCCGTTGCGCCACAGGAGGAAGGTGTCCCACTGCGTCGCTGCCGACAGACCGGCGAACAGGCCGATGGCGAGCGGCGCGGCGACCGTGGCGGTGCGGCGCATCGGCTCGACGAGCTGCCGGTAGTGCTCCATGGCCTGCGTGTCGGGTGACGGCGCGTAGATGGGTCGGGTTCGGAAGGCGATGTGGATGCTCGACCACACGACCGCGGCCGTGAGCAGGCCGCCGACGACGCCGAGGACGGTCTTGGTGACGAGCTGGGTCGTGAAGACCGAGGAGAAGGAGACCGACTGGTACCAGAGCACCTCGGTCCAGAACTGGGCCGCGATGGCCAGGACGACGACGAGGGCGCCCGCGACGACGAGCGCCGTGACCAGGGGGCGCCGCGCGGGCGGCAGTGTCGCGCCGTCCGGGCGCCGCGGTGGGCCGGCGTCGTCGTCGTCGAAGTTGCGCGGAGGGGGACCGAAGTTGCTGTCGCTCACGTGGAGTTGCCTCGGGTGCTGGGGCGGGCGGGGGGTCCGGCGGGTTCGGCTCCGCCGACGGGGCGGGCGGTGCCGCCAGCCAAACCATAACCCGCGGACCGGTGCGGTCCGCCGGGCCGATACCGCACCGTGACTCGGGCGTCGACGCGGCTCCTCCCCCGACCCCTGCCTCGGGTCCGCCGTCGGGGCGGGCGGGACGATGCGGCAGCATGGACGCGTGGACCCGCAGCCCGTCATCGACCCCCTTGCCGTCGCCGCCCTCGACACCGAGCGTCACGTCGCCGCCGGCGGCTGGGACCAGCCGGCCCGGCTCTTCGCCCTGGTGCGCACCTCGGACCTGCTCGAGCGTGAGCCGCAGCTGCGCGCCGGCATGGGTCCGGCCGATCTCGCCGACGGGGCGCTGACCGCCATCGAACAGGACGGCCTGCCCCGGACGAGCTCGCTCGAGACGCTGCTCGGCCGGCTCGCCTGGCCCGCCGAGGTCGCCGGCTGCGCCTTCGCCATCGAGCGGATGGTCGTGCCGCCCGAGGCCGAGCGCGACCTGCCGAGCCGCTCGACCGACGCCGTCGAGGCGCTCGCCTCGCACCCGGACCGCAAGGACGTGCGGCTCGTCGTCGCGGTGCTGCGGGACGGTTCCTCGATCTGCCTGCTGCGCCAGCGGGACCACGACTCCGACGACGCCGTGGCCACCGGTCGCGACATCGCGCCCGGACTCGTCGAGGCCCTGCGCGCCACCCTCTCGGACTGAGCGAGGCGCCCGCCCGGCCGAACCGGCCCCCTGTCCCGGTGGGGCGGTGCTCCGTCCGGGGTCAGCAGTGCGGCAGGGAGCCCGTCTTGTCCTTCGCGATCGCCTCGACGGCGTCGCGGGCCTGGTCGAACGTCGAGACCTTGACGACCTGCAGCCCGTCGGGCACGTGGGCGACGACCTCGTCACAGTTGCCCGCCGGCGCCAGGAACCAGGTGGCGCCGTCGGCGCGGGCCCCCGCCAGCTTCTGGCGGATGCCGCCGATCGGCCCGACGTTGCCGTCGTCGTCGATGGTGCCGGTGCCGGCGATCTGGTGGTTGCCCGCGAGCGCGCCCGGCGTCAGCTTGTCGTAGATGCCGAGGCTGAACATGAGGCCCGCCGACGGGCCCCCGATCGAGCCGGCATCGATCTTCACCGTGGCGGGGAAGTCGTGCGCGAGGCTGAGGATGACCCCGAGCGCCGTCCGGCCGCCCTGCCCCTCGATGGTCGGGACGGTCACGGTGACGTCCTTGCCGCCGCGCGACACCGTCAGCTCGATGCTCTCGCCCGGTCGACGCTGCTGGAGCGCGGTGCGGACGTCGTCGGCCGACGTGATCTCGGTGCCGCCGACACGCAGGATCCGGTCCTTGGGCTGGAGCAGGTCCTTGGCCCTGGACTGGTCGGTCAGCTGGGCGATGACGATGTGGGTGGGTACGACCTTGCCGATGGCGCGCAGGGCGACCGCGGTGGCCTCCTCCTGCGACCCGGCCATCTGGACGGCGTTCTCCTCGGCGACCTGCTCCTCGCTGACCTGCGGGTCGAAGACGTCGTCGACCGGGTAGACGTCGCGGGTCGGGTCGATCCACGCCCGCAGGACGTCCCACGCGTCGACCGGGTAGCCGGGCCCGCCCTCGACGCGGACGGTGGTGAACCGCAGCGCCCCGTCGGTCGGGTAGGTGGGCAGGCCGGTCACCGAGATGATCGGCGTCTTCTTGCCGTCGGAGGAGACGCCGAGGGTGTCCTGCGTCGGGCCGGGGCTCATGACCGCGTACGGCAGGTGCACGAGGGACCCGATGACCATCGCGACGAGGAAGGCGAAGAAGAGGGCGAGGACCGCCTTGTTCCCCCGGGTCAGCCGACCGTCGTCGCCGTGGCGGGGGTCGTGGACACCCGGGACGGACGCGCGGGGCACGGGCGGGTACGTGCCGGGCTGCTGGTCCGGCACGCGTCGGATCGTCCTCACGGCAGACCGACCCACTCGTCGGCGCCGTCGGTGAACTGCTGGTGCTTCCAGATCGGCACGCCGGCCTTGAACTCGTCGATGAGGGCCCGGCACACCTCGAAGGCCTCGCCGCGGTGCTCTGCGCTGACCCCGACGACGACCGCGAGGTCGCCGACCTCGAGGTGGCCGACGCGGTGGACGACCGCGATCCGCACGACCCGACCGTCCGCGGCGTGCTTCTCGGCGAGCGCGCGGGCGACCTCGGCGGCCTGGGGGTGCGCCGTGTAGTCGAGGTGGCTGACGCCCCTGGCGTGCTCGCCCGTGCCGCCGCCCTCACCCGCAGCCCCGGCCGGGCGGTCGTGGTCACGGACGGTGCCGATGAACAGGCACGTGCCGCCGGCGCGCGGGTCGGACACGCTCGCGAGCACCTCGTCGACCGACAGAGGTGACTCGCGGATCTCGGCAAGGGTGACCGTCACGCGCGCCATCGTATGCTGCCGGGCCGCGCCCTCGCGTCCGGTCGCCGCGACCACGGGGGAACCAACCCGACCGGTCCGTGGTTGTCTTGGAGAGACAACCGACAGCGGCGATGGGGATGAGCAGGATGGCCGACGACCGAGGTTCCCGGCAGGACGACGGACACGACGACGAACGCGACGACGAGCAGGACGGACCCGACGCCGGGCAGTCCGGCGGTCGTGCGGACGCGGGTGACGAGGCAGGCGGCTCGGCCGGTGCCGAGACGGGTCGCCCGAGCGGTGACGCGGCGTCCAGCGGCGACCCGACGGTGCCGTCGATGCCGTCGATGCCGTCGGTGCCTTCCGACCCCTCGGGGCTCTTCGGGGCGGACAGCCCGTTCGGGCTGCCGCTGCGTCGCCCCGGGGGCGGCGACGTGCCCCCCGCCGACATCGGCGCGATGCTCGAGCAGGTCCTCGGCGAGGCTGCCGGCAACCCCGAGCTCGCGGAGGCGATGCGCAGCATGGGCGTCGACCTCACCGACCCGGCGACCCAGGCCGCGATGCGGGCCCAGCTCGGCACGTTCATGGCCGCCCAGCAGTCCCCGACCGGCTCGCGCGACCTCGCCACCGACGTCGCCCGCAAGCACGTGCTGGCGGGTGAGGGCAACGACGTGCACGACGACGCGGCGTCCCGCGCGGTCGTCGACGCCGTGTCCGTCGCCTCCCTGTGGCTCGACGAGCAGACCACCCTGTCGACGCCGGCCTGGCGTGCCACCGGCCTGAGCCGCGCCGAGTGGGTCGAGGCGACGATGCCGCGCTGGTTCGACCTCATCGAGCCGGTCTCGGACGGCGTCACGGCGGCGACGTCCGACGCGCTGCGCAAGCAGGTCGGCGAGCTCGGGCCCGAGGCGTTCGGTGACGCGCTGCCGCCCGGTCTGCCGGCCGGCTTCGACCCGCGGGCCATGGTGGAGCAGTGGGCGCCGATGCTCGGCAACCTCAGCCGCCAGATGTTCTCGGCCCAGCTCGGCCAGGCCGTCGGCACGCTCGCGACGGAGGTCGTCAGCGGTACCGAGGTCGGGCTGCCCCTGACCGAGCCCGGGGTCGTCGCGCTGCTGCCCGGCAACGTCGCCGCGCTCGCCGATTCCCTCGAGATCGACATCGCCCAGGTGCGCCTCTACCTCGCGGTGCGCGAGGCTGCGCGCGTCCGGCTGTTCGCCGAGGTGCCGTGGCTCGGCCCACAGCTGCTGTCGGCGGTGTCGGACTACGCGCGCAACATCACCATCGACACCGACGCCATCGAGTCGGCGCTCTCGACGATCGACCCCTCGGACCCCGAGGCGCTGCGAGCCGCCTTGCAGGGCAACCTGTTCCGGCCCCAGCCGACGGCCGCCCAACAGGCGGCGCTCGACCGGCTCGAGACCCTCCTCGCGCTCGCCGAGGGCTGGGTCGACCACGTGACGGACCGCGCCACCTCGCGCCACCTGCCGCAGTCGGCGGCGCTCGCCGAGACGATCCGTCGGCGTCGCGTCGGGGGCGCCGCCCAGAAGACGTTCGCCGGGCTCGTCGGCCTCGAGCTGCGCCCGCGCCGGCTGCGCGACGCGGCCAACCTCTGGGCCGCGCTCGAGGACGCGGGCGGGGCGTCGCTGCGTGACGGTCGCTGGGCCCACCCGGACCTCGCCCCCACCTCACGCGACCTCGACGACCCGATCGGCTTCGTCGAGCGGGTGCGCGGTGGGTCGGCCGGCGTCGGCGGGGCCGGTGACGCCGGTGGTGCCGGCGAGCTCGGCGACCTCGACTCCGTGCTGCGCGACATCCTCGAGGACGCCGAGCGCGAGCGGGGCCGCGATGCCCGACCGGGCTCCGCCGGAGAGGCCGATGGCTCCAGTGGCTCCAGTGGCTCCAGTGGCTCCAGTGGCTCCAGTGGCTCCGGTGACTCCAGTGACTCGGGCGATCCCGGGGACCTCCCCGGTCCGCCTCGGTGACCCCGAGGGACAGCAGCGCGGCACGTCGCGGGGTCGGCGACGCGTGGCTGCGGCTGCGTGCCGACGCGATGGCGCGCCTGGAGTCGTGGCAGGCGCCCGACGCTGCCCAGGAGCGTCTCCGGGTCGAGTTCCTCGACCATCTGGCCGCGCACCCCGACGCCATGAGCAAGCAGGGACCACCGGCGCACCTGACCGGCAGCGTCGTCGTCCTCGACGACGAGGGCGCGCGCACCCTGCTCACGCACCACCGGCGCGCCTTGGCGTGGTTCCAGCTCGGCGGTCACTACGAGGAAGGCGACGCGTCGGTGTGGCACGCCGCCTGCCGCGAGGCCACCGAGGAGTCCGGCATGGACGCCCTCACCGTCCTGCCCGGCATCGTCCACCTGGACCGGCACGCCCTCGTCGGCGACTTCGGGTCGTGCCGCGAGCACCTCGACATCCGCTTCGCGGCCGTCGTGCCGCGTGGCGCCCGGGCCAGGGTCAGCGACGAGTCGCTCGACGTGCGCTGGTGGCCGGTCGAGGCGCTGCCGGAGGGGACCCGGGACGAGCTGCGTCCCCTCGTCGAGGCCGGGAGGCGCGCCCTGCGCGGCTGACGCGTCGGCCGCCGGGCACGGGGCGCCGGTTGGCCGAGGGCTCCGGTGACACGGAGAGCACCGCGGCAACCGCGGACACCGGCGTCGGTTCAGTCGTCGCTGAGGTCCAGCCCCGCCGCGGCGGAGACGCCCTGCAGGTAGCCCCGCGCCCGCTCCAGGCGCGGATAGCCCTCGAGGAGCGCCCAGAACTGCGGCCCGTGGCCGGGCTGGAGCAGGTGGGCCAGCTCGTGGAGGAGCACGTAGTCGACGACCCAGGACGGCATGCCGTGCAGCTTGTCGGACAGGCGGATCGTGCCGTCGGCAGGTGTGCACGAGCCCCAGCGAGACGCCTGGTTGCCGACCCAGCGCACGCTCGAGGGCACCGCGCGGCCGCCGAGGTGGTCGCGGGACAGCTCGAGGGCCCGACGCTCGAGGTCGGTGTCGCTGCGCTGCCGGCGCCGTTCCGACGCGGCGACGCGCGCCACCATCGTGCGCACCCACTCCCCCTCCTCCGCCCGGCTCATCCGGGCCGGGACGAGGACGACGAGGCGTCCTTCCTGCCGGTAGGCCGAGACGGTGCGACGGCGACGCGGGCTGCGGCGGACCTCGACGGCGACACCGTCGACCACCGTGTGCACCACCTCGCGGGACGCCACTGCCATAGGGGCAGGCTAGGCCAGCACACCGACAGCCGCCCGCAGCACGGCGCGGACGCGCTGGAGCAGGGGGCTGTACCGCATCGCCGACGCGCGCGCCCAGCGGGGGATGAGCATGATTTCGTGCTCAGCGTGCTCTAGGGTTGCAGGAGTCGAGGCGCCCGTCGGATGGGCGCCAGCTACAAGGAGACACCAATGGCTGACGAGACCTACAAGGGCGAGTTCTACTGCGTGAAGTGCAAGGAGAAGCGCGAGGCCGAGGGCAAGGTTGTCGTGTCCGACAACGGTCGCCGCATGGCCAAGGGACAGTGCCCCGTGTGTGGCACGAACCTCAACCGCATTCTGGGCAAGGCCTGACCAGGTCGCGACGGCGTCGCTGACGCCGTGTGACGAGGGGCGGGACCCGACGGGTCCCGCCCCTCGTGCGTGCCGAGCCTCGTGCGTGCCGAGCCTCGTGCGTGCCGTGCCTCGTGCGTGCCGAGCCTCGTGCCTGCCGAGCCTGCCGGCCGGGAAGGCGGGCCCGGGCCTGTGGACGACCCGCTCGTGGCCCGCTCGCGGCCTGCCAGCCTGAGCGGGTCCGGACCTCGCCCGCCGAGGACCGGCGTCGCCGCTCGACCCGCCTGGAGGCCCGATGTCCTCGTTCCCGGTCCCCGACCGTCCTCGCCTGCCCGCCTGGCTGCGGCCGTACGTGCGGCGTCCCGGCGAGATCCAGTTCGGCCTCCTGCCGGGGGCACCCGTCGTCGAGGGCGTCACACCGGCCGAGGCGAGCCTCCTCGCCGGTCTCGACGGGTCGCTGACCAGCGACCAGACCTACGCCGTGGCGGCCGGCGCCGGGGTGGCCCGCCGCCGCTGGCGTGACGTGCTCGCGCTCGCGGCGTCGCTCGGCGTGCTCGTCGAGGCCTCCGCCGCGTCCGGGTCGCCCGCGTCCGTGCGCCGGCCGGGCCGTCCCGCCCTGCGGCAGCCGACGGCCCGGCGGAGGGTCCTCGTGGACGGGGACACGTCGCTGGCCTCCGACGTCGCGGCCGCGTTGCGCGACGCCGGTGCCGGCCTCGTCGTCAGCGACCGGTCCGACGTCGACCTGGCCCTCGCCGAGCCCGCCCGCGACGCGCCCGCGCTCGTCGTCCTCGTCGGCGCGCCTCTCGTCGACCCCCGTCGCGGCGACGTGTGGCTGGCGCACGGCGTGGCGCACCTGCCGGTCAGCGGTGCGGGCCCGTCCGCGACGGTGGGTCCGCTCGTTCCGGCCGACGGGTCCGGGCCGTGCCTGTGGTGCCTCGAACGGCACCGCACCGACCGCGACGACGCCTGGCCCACGGTCCTCACCCAGGCGATGCGGCACGACGACGCGGCGCCGGCGGGCACCACGGTCACCGGCCGGTCGCCCTGGCGCGAGCCCCTCGCACCCGGACTGTCCCAGCTCGTCGCGGGTGCGGTGACCCTGCTCGCCGGACGCGTCGTGCGAGGGGACACCCTGCCCGGCGGCGTCTCCGTCGAGGTCGCCGTGCCCTGGCCGCGGATGGACCACCGACGCTGGAGCCCGCACCCGCTGTGCACGGCCCACCCGCAGGCGCGGACCCCGACGGACCGGTGCTCGGCCTGAGGGCTGGGGCCCAGGCGTCCGTCCGTGCCGCGAGACCGAAACATCTAGAGTCGGGGCAGGGCCTGCCGACCGACGGGCCCAGCCGTGCCGGAGGACGCGTCGAAGGAGGGTGTGCCCGGTGACCGACCTGCCGCGCAAGGCCGTCGTGCGCTCGGCCAAGCTCGCCTCGGTGCCCCTCGGCTTCGCCGGCCGCACCGCACTCGGCCTGGGCAAGCGTCTCGGGGGCCGCCCCGCAGAGGTCGTCACCGCCGAGCTGCAGGCCCGCACCGCCCAGCAGCTGTTCCAGGTGCTCGGCGAGCTCAAGGGTGGCGCGATGAAGTTCGGCCAGGCGATGTCCATCTTCGAGGCGGCCCTGCCCGAAGACCTCTCGGGCCCCTACCGCGCCATGCTGACCAAGCTGCAGGACAGCGCCCCACCGATGCCGACGAGCTCTGTCCACGGCGTGATGCGCACCAGCCTCGGCCCACGCTGGCGCAGCCGGTTCGTCTCCTTCGACGACCACCCCGTGGCGTCGGCGTCCATCGGCCAGGTGCACCGGGCGGTCTGGAGCGACGGCCGCGGGGTGGCGGTCAAGATCCAGTACCCCGGCGCGGGCGCGGCCCTCATGAGCGACCTGCGCCAGATCTCGCGGGTGGCGCGGGTGGCGGCGGGGTGGGTGCCGGGGATCGAGCTCGGACCGATCCTCGACGAGCTGCGCGAGCGGATGGCCGAGGAGCTGGACTACCGCCTCGAAGCGCGGTCCCAGCAGGCGTTCGCGGCGGCCTTCCGGGACGACCCCGAGTTCGCGGTGCCCGACGTCGTCGAGGGCGCCGAGCACGTCATCGTCTCCGAGTGGCTCGAGGGGCTGCCGCTGTCGCGGATCATCGACTCCGGCACGCGGGAGCAGCGCGACGCCGCGTCGCAGCTCTACCTCGAGTTCCTCCTCGCCGGACCGGCCCGGGCGGGACTGCTCCATGCCGACCCGCACCCGGGGAACTTCCGCATCACGCCCGACGGGCGCCTCGGCGTCATCGACTTCGGCGCCGTCAACCGGCTGCCCGGGGGCATGCCGCCCGAGATCGGCCCGCTGCTCACGACCGGTCTGCGCGGCAGCGCCGAGGAGGTGCTCGAGGGCCTGCGCCGGCTCGGCTTCGTCCGTTCGGGCATCGACATCGACCCCGAGCGGCTGCTCGACTACCTCGAGCCTTTCATGGCGCCGTTCCGCACCGACGAGTTCACGTTCAGCCGGGAGTGGCTGCGGGGCGTCTTCGCCCACATCAACGACCCTCGCCAGCCGAACTACGCGGTGGCCTTCAAGCTCAACCTGCCCCGGGAGTACCTGCTCATCCACCGCGTCTGGGGCGGCGGCATCGGCGTGCTCTCGCAGCTCGGGGGCACCGTCCGCGGGCGTGAGGCCGTCGACGAGCTGCTGCCCGGCGCCGACCTGCCGCCGATCGACGACGCGGACGCTTAGGCGGGCACCGGCTGCGTCGCGGTCCCGGCGCGCGGCCTCACCACCACGCGGGGTCGAGCTTGCTCTCGATCGAGCGGAGGTGCTCGCGGCTGCAGGCCTCGCACGTCCACGTCGTACGGCCCCGTTCGGTGCCCCGGCCCCATGACAGGAGGGCGGCGGCACGGGCGGGGCCGGAGGCGACCCGTCCGCACGAGCCGCACACAAGGGCGGCTTCTGCCGGGTCGGGGTCGGTGCTGGGTGTGGCCGCCGTGTTCTGCGCGGCGTCGGTGCTCGAGGTGGCCATGGGGGTCTCCCTTCTCCTCACTTCGAGTATCCGCCGCTGGCGCGTGTCGTGTGGGCACCACGCCAAGAACCAGGACCTCACACCGGCGACGGCGCCGAGGTCCCGACGGTCACCGGCCGGGGACGCGAAACCGCGGGTGACGTTCGCGTCACCCGCGGCTCGCTCACTCGGTTCGGTTGTGGGGTACTGCTCGTGACGTCCCGCTCCTGCGGGACCAGCGTCACTTCTCGTGGTGGCGTCGACTGGCGCGGATCTCCTGCGCGATCAGCCGGGCGCTGCGACGGATGCCGCTGCGCTCCGAGCGCTGACTGCGCTGGTTGATCCGGTCGCGAGCCAGCATCTCGAGCTGGTTCATGACGGTCTCCTCGTCTGGGAAGAAAGTGGGTGGTCGTGTCGTGGTCGGTGGTCCGGCTGGCCATGTGGATCGCGGTGCGTCACAACGGAGCTCAGGCGGCCACGGGGTGCTTGCGCGGACGGCCGCGGGGTCGCTTCCTCGCGACGACGGCGCCCTGGACGAGCAGCTGCCCGCCCCAGACACCCCACGGCTCCTGGCGCTCGAGGGCACCGGCGAGGCACTGGACCCGCGCCGGGCAGAGCCCGCAGAGGGTCTTGGCGAACTCGACGTCCTCGGGGCGCTCGGCGAACCAGAGCTCGGCGTCGTAGTCGCGGCAGGGGATGGTCTCCCCGACCTGCTGCGCCTCGGTGCCGAGGTCGAGCATCTCGCTCAGCTGCATCGTTCTCACCTCCGTCTCCTGCACGGTCATCGTCGACCGTTGCGTCTCACTCGTCTCTGTCCTGGCCCGAAGGCCGGCACCCGTGGTGCGGCTCTCGGTCCTGCTGCTCGGCATCCGGGGAGTCATGTGGGTTCCCTGATCTGTCTGGCACCGGTGGGTGCTGCTGGTGATGGCTGACCGTGTGGCTGTGGTCGGGTGGAGCGGCATTCGGCTGTGAGAAACGACAAAGGCCGCGAACCCGGTGATGTCGGGTTCGCGGCCTGGAGGTGAGGCTCGGTCTGTGTCTAGACCGGTGGCCTCCCAGAGCGGGAGCGAGCGACATCGATGGTCTTGTAGTCCGGGTCGAACGTGCGGGCGGCGGCCGGGACGAGTCCCTCGACGAGGGAGCCGGCACCGGCGACACCGCGGCCCTGACGGGCGGCGAAGGACACAGTGGTCCCCTCGCCCTGAGCACGGTTGTCCGCCATGAGGATCTGGCCGACCGGACGCAGACGCACGGAAAGAACGCAGGACACTGCGTTCGTCGTCATCGTGGTGATGTCCATCAGGTCAACCCTCCTCACTGTGGCTCGCGGTCCCCGACCGGCCACCTGGGCCGTCGGGCTTGACGTCGTCAAGGGTACGCGGGCCCCGAGCGACCGAACAACTGATTTATCGAAGATTTCGCAAGTTTTTTCAGGCAATCTCAAGGAACTGGCGATTCCTTTGCGGCAGAACGCCTTTCAAGAAGCTCTTCGACATCGGCGCCCTTCAGGACGGCGAGGACGTCGGCGCCGTACTGCTCGATCTTGCGAGCCCCGACGCCGCTGATGCCGGCGAGTCCCGCCTCGTCCGAGGGCGCCTCCTCGGCGATCGCGGTCAGGGTCGCGTCGGTGAACACCACGTAGGCGGGCACGCTCGCGGCTCGCGCGACGGCGAGCCGCCACGTGCGCAGCCGCTCGAAGGTGGCCTCGTCGTAGGTCGGAGGGCACGCGTCGCAGCGGCCCGTCTTGCGCTGGGCCGCGGTCGTCAGCTCGGTGCCGCAGCCGCGGCAGAACGCCAGACGCGCCTGCTTCGGGGCGCTGCGCCGCGACCCGCCGCTCCTCGCCTCCGCACGGGCGCCGGCACCGAGGATGTCGGCAGCCGGCGCGAGGAAGCGCGAGACGCGTCGGGTCGCTCGGGCGCCCGGGGTGCGTGCCGAGGACCAGGAGATGTGCAACCGACGCCGGGCCCGCGTCAGCCCGACGTAGAGAAGGCGCCGCTCCTCCTCGACGGCGTCGGGCCCCTCGGCCATCGAGATGGGGATGAGGCCGTCGGAGGCCCCGACGAGGAACACGGTGTCCCACTCCAGGCCCTTTGCGGCGTGCAGGCTGGCCAGGGTGACACCCTGCACGGCGGGCGCGTGCTGCTCGGCGGCCCGCCGGTCCAGCTCGGCGACCAGCTCGGGCAGTCGCGCCTCGGGAGCTGCGGCGGCGAGGTCGTCGGCCAGGGTCGCGAGGGCGCTCAGCGACTCCCAGCGCTCGCGCGTCGCTCCCCCGCCCGCCGGCGGCTCGGGCGACCAGCCCGCACCGGTGATGACGTCACGCGTCAGGCTGCCGAGCGACTTCTCGCCGTCGTCGCCGCGGGCGGCTCCCCGCAGCAGCAGGATGGCGTCGCGCACCTCCTTGCGGGCGAAGAACCGCTCGCCGCCTCGGACGAGGTACGGCACGCCGACATCGGTGAGGGCCGACTCGAAGGCCTCCGACTGGGCGTTGGTGCGGAACAGCACCGCGATCTCGGCCGGCGCGTGCCCGTCGTCGACGAGCGCGCGGACCCGCGCGGCGACTCCGGCTGCCTCGGCGGGGTCGTCGGCGTAGGACACGAGCTCGGGGGCTGGGCCGTTGCGCCCCTGCGCCTGCAGCCGCACCGCGCCCTCGCGCGCCGCCTGCGTGCCGGAGCCGACGACGGTGTTGGCGAGGGCGACGATCTGGGGCGAGGACCGGTAGTTGCGGACGAGGCGGACCACGTGCGCGCCACGGAAGCGCCTGGGAAAGCCGACGAGGTGGCGGGGGCTCGCGCCGGTGAAGGAGTAGATGGTCTGCGCGGGGTCGCCGACGACGGTGAGGTCGTCGCGCTCGCCGAGCCACAGGTCGAGGAGTCGCTGCTGCAGGTCGTTGACGTCCTGGTACTCGTCGACGACGAACTGCCGGTACTGGGAGCGGACGGCGCGCGCGATGTCCTCGCGCTCGTCGAGGATGCCGACGGTGAGCAGCAGGACGTCCTCGAAGTCGATGACGCCGCGCCGCTGCTTGACGTCCTCGTAGGCCTCGAAGAGGCGGGCCATCGCCGTGTGGTCCACGCCCGGCGGTTCGCGGCGCGCCTCGCGCGCCCGCGTGGCGTAGGACTGCGGGGTGAGGAGGTTGACCTTGGCCCACTCGACCTCGGCCGCGAGGTCGCGGATCGTCGTGCGGTCGAACTGCATGCGCAGCCGGGAGGCCGCCTCGGCGACGGCCGGCGCCTTGTGGCTCATGACCTCCGGCGCCGCCCCTCCGATGGCCTGCGGCCAGAAGTAGTGCAGCTGGCGCAGCGCGGCTGCGTGGAACGTGCGCGCCTGGACGCCGGCGACACCGAGCCCGCGGAGTCGCGTGCGCATCTCCCCCGCGGCGCGCGCCGTGAAGGTGAGGGCGAGGACCCGCTGGGGCTGCTGGGCACCGGAGTGCACGGCGTAGGCGATGCGGTGCGTGATGGCGCGCGTCTTGCCGGTACCGGCGCCCGCGAGGATGCAGAGCGGCCCGGGTGGCGCGACCGCGACCTCCCGCTGCTCGGGGTCGAGGCCGGCGAGGACGTCGTCGGCGGACGGTGCGCGACCTGCGGAGGTCGTGGGGGCATCAGGGCCTGCGGGGCGTGCGTGGCTCAGGACCGATCACCCTTCGAGCGCTGGTCGGCCGCCGCGAGGACGTCCGCGGCGTGGTCGGGCACGTAGTTCTGCTCGCTCTGGGGCGGCCGCTCGTACCCCCGCGGGGCCGGACGGTCGGGCACGGGGGGCACCTCGGGGGTCATCGGCTCGTGCGGGATCGAGGTGAGCAGGTGGTGCATGACGTTGACCCGCGAACGCCGCTTGTCGTCCGACTCGACGACGTGCCACGGCGCCCAGTCGGTGCTCGTCGCGGCCATCATGCGGTCCTTGGCCTCCGAGTAGTCCTCCCACCGGGTGATGGACTCGAGGTCCATCGGTGAGAGCTTCCACTGCCGCATCGGGTCCTTGGCGCGGGAGCGGAACCGACGCTCCTGCTCGACGTCGGAGACGCTGAACCAGTACTTGCGCAGGACCACGCCGTCCTCGACGAGCATCCGCTCGAACACGGGGGCCTGGGTGAGGAAGCGGTGGTACTGCTCGTCGGAGCAGAAGCCCATGACGTGCTCGACACCGGCCCGGTTGTACCAGGATCGGTCGAACAGGACGATCTCGCCGGCCGCCGGCAGGTGGGCGATGTAGCGCTGGAAGTACCACTGGCTGCGCTCGCGGTCGGTGGGCGCGGGCAGCGCGGCGATGCGGGCCACGCGCGGGTTGAGGTACTCGGTGATCCGTTTGATCGCCGAGCCCTTGCCGGCGGCGTCGCGGCCCTCGAAGACGACGACGACGCGCTGCCCGGTGGCCCGCACCCACTCCTGGAACGCGACGAGCTCGACCTGCAGCCGCCGCAGCTCGGTCTCGTAGGCCTCGCGGTCCATCTTGGGAGGTCGTTTTGCACCGCGCGAGGCCATGGAGTCATCCTTGCACCGAGGGACGACACGTGCGACGGGCCGTCCCCAGCCGGCACGAGACCGCGTCCGGCCACGGACGCAGACGAAGGACGAAGGAACAGCATGCCCAAGGTGACCCCGGACGAGGGCTCGATCACGATGTTCACCACGACGTGGTGCGGCTACTGCACGCGGCTCAAGGGTCAGCTGACGCGCGAGGGCGTGCCGTTCACCGAGATCGACCTCGAGGCCAACCCCCAGCACGTCGACTTCGTCGAACAGGTCAACGCCGGCAACCGGACCGTGCCGACCGTCGTCTTCCCGGACGGCACCGCCGCGACGAACCCCTCGCTCGCCGAGGTCAAGTCGCGCCTCGCGGTCTGACGCGTCCCGGCGCGTCGGCGCAGGACCTCCTGGCGGGTCACCGGCTCACCAGCGCGGTGTCGCGCCGCCGGTGACCGACTCCACGGTGGCACCGAGCCACCGCTCGATGATCCGCTTGGCGATGGAGATGCCGCTCGGGGTCCGGATCGTCCCGCCGGCCAGCAGGTCGCGGTACTCCTGCCGCGTCACCCAGCGGGCCTCGGCGATCTCGGCAGGGTCGGGCACGAGCTCGGTGTCGGTCGTCGAGGCCGCGAAGCCGATCATCACCGAGGACGGGAACGGCCAGGGCTGGTTGCCGAGGTAGCGGGCGGCATCGATCGCGATGCCGACCTCCTCGCGCACCTCGCGTGCGACCGCGGCCTCGAAGGACTCCCCCGGCTCGACGAAGCCGGCCAGCACCGAGAACCGGCCCTCGGGCCACTGCGCCCCGCGTCCGAGCAGCAGCCGGTCCTCCGGGTCGACGACGGACATGATGACGGCGGGGTCGGTGCGCGGGTAGTGCTCACTGCCCTCCGCAGTGCACCGGCGCACCCAGCCGGCCTGGACCGCCTCGGTCGGGGCACCGCACCGGGGGCAGAACCGGTGAGCGGCGTGCCAGTGGGCCAGGGCGAGCGCCGTGGTGAACACCCCGGCGTCGCGCGCGGCCATCGCCTCCCCGGCCTGCCGCAGCGTCAGCCACCCGTCGGCGCCCGCCGCGGCGTCGGTGTCGGGCTCCGCCGTCGCGACGACGGCGACGTGTGCCGCGCCGTCGGTGTCGCGTCCCAGGTGCAGGACGAGCCGGCCGGCGTCGGCGTCCTCGGGCGCGCGCACCGACAGGGCGAGCGCACCGCTGCCGTCCTCGACGACGTGCAGCCGGTCTCCCCTGACCTCGACGACCCGCGTGCGCGGGTCCTCGAGCAGGGTCGCGACGGCGTCCGGACGCTGCCGCTCGTGGGCGACACGGTCGAGCGTCCCCCGTGACAGCGCGAGATCGCGCAGGATGTCGTCGACCTCGCTCACGCCTCCACCCTAGGGTGCGCCCCACGGGACCCGCGGGCGGCGGTGCGGCGGTGGGGCGGCACGGCGGTACGGGCGGCACGACCCGGCCCGTCCCGCCCACCTCCCACGATCCGGCGGGCGCGCGGCCTACCGTGGACGCGTGACGCGCAGCCCCCTGTTCCTCGCCGCCCTGGCGAGCTCGGCCGTCCCGGGCCTGGACCCGGTGTCGGTCAGGGGTGTCGCCGCTCGCACCGACGACCGCTTCGAGGTCGCCCACGTGCGCGACCGCCAGGACCGCGAGTGGGTCGTCAAGGTGCCGCGCACGCCGGCCGCCGGCGCCCAGCTCGACGACGTCGTCGGACTCTCGGCCCTGCTCGCCAGGCGCCTCGACCTGGCCGTGCCGGCCTACCAGGGCCATGCGCCCGTCGCGGAAGGTCGTGCCGCCGTCTACCCGCGTGTCGAGGGGCGGCCGCTCGACTTCGCGGCCCTGCCTCCCGGTCCGCTCGCCGAGGCCGTCGGTCGCGCCCTCGCCCACGTCCACAACCTCGAGCACCTGCTGTACGAGGAGGCGGGGCGACCGACCTACGACGCCGAGACGCATCGGCGCCGGCGGCTGTCCGACCTCGACCGGGCTGCCGCCACGGGACACGTGCCGACCGGCCTGCTGACGCGGTGGGAGGGCCTGCTCGAGGACGTCTCCCTGTGGCGGTTCGCCCCCACTGCCGTCCACGGCACGTTCGTCGGCCCCAACGTGCTGGCCACCTTCGACGACGAGGACGACGCGTCCAGCGGTCGCGTCGTCGGCCTCCTCGCGTGGGAGGAGTCGCGGGTCGGGGACCCCGCCGACGACTTCGCCGACCTCGTCGCCACGCTCGACCCCGACACCTTCGACGCCGTCCTCGGCGCCTATGCCCGCTCTCGCGTCGAGCGGCCCGACGGCCATCTCGTGCGCCGGGCCCGGCTCGCCGCGGAGATGGCCGTCCTCTCGACGCTCCTGCAGGCGTCCGCGGAGGGACGCACCCGAGCCGTCGAGCGCACGGCGGCCCTCCTGCGCGAGCTGGACGAGCGCACGGAGGACCTCGACGCCGAGTACGCGCGCGAGGACGCCGTCCGCAGCGAACGGACGCGCACCGCCCACCCGGACGAGGGCACTGACGGCCTGGACCCCGACGACCCCGAGCAGCCGCGGCCGGGCCACGACGTCCCGACGGCCGACGTGCCGTTCCCGATGCTCGCCGAGACCCAGGCCGTGCCGATGGCCGCGTTGCTGCGCGACGACCCCGAACCTGCCTCCGGCGCCCCGGCGGCCACCGGCACCACCGAGCCCGATGGGGCGACCCCTCAGCGGTCGTCGCACCGCCAGGCGGAGACGGTCCTCATCGACCCGGCCGTGCACGCGCCGCCGGTCGACGGCCACCCCGGGACCCCGCAGGCCGGTACGGGTCTGCAGGACGACCCTCGCGCGCCGGAGGGTGCCGACGCGCCGGAGGGTGCCGACGCGCCGGAGGGTGCCGACGCGCCGCCACGGGCGGGCGGCGTCCGACCGGAGCCCGTGCCCTACCTCGACGCCACGGACTCGTCGGCGTTCGAGATCGACGAGGTCGAGGCGCTGCCGGAGCCGTCGACCGACGTGGGCCGGGGCGGCTGAACCGGCTCAGTCCGGCAGCGTCCGCAGCAGGTCGAGCAGCTCCTGCTCGCGCGGCAGGTCGGGTCTGACGGTGACGCCCTCCGCCGCGTAGTAGAAGGCGGCGTCGACCTGCTCGGGCGGCACGCCGCGCAGTCGGGCGAAGGCGAGGGCGTACGCGCCGAGCTGCAGGGCCCGCACGGCCGCGTCGCGGCCGCTGGGCCGCGCACCGGTCTTCCAGTCCACGACGGTCCAGCCACCGTCGGCTCGCCGGAACACCGCGTCGACGCGACCGCGGACGGCGATGCCGTCGAGGACGGTCTCGATGGACAGCTCGACCTCCTCGGGCACGCGCCCGGCCCACTCGCCGGCGAGGAAGTGCTCCTTCATGGCCTCGAGGTCGGCGTCGTCGGCCGCTCCCTCGTCGGCGCTGCCGGGAAGGTCGAACAGGTCGACGATCGCGGCACGCGAGTAGTGCTCCTCGACCCAGGCGTGGAACGCCGTGCCCTGCCGGGCCGCGACGGCCGGGGGCTGCGGCATCGGTCGGCGCAGCGTCATGGCGAAGGCCTCGACGTCGCGGGCCAGCGACACGACCGCCGAGGCCGACAGGTGCCGGGGGACGTCGACGACGGGTTCCTGGCCGCGGGCCCGACGTGCGTCCCGCTCGGCGAGCAGCAGCCGGAGGTCACCGAGCCGCGGGTCTCCCTGTGGCACAGGCACTCCCGCCTCGATGACCGACGCGAGGCGGGACGCCGCAGCGTCGAGGGCTGCTCGCCGGTCGCCCATCGGGTCGTGCGGCCAGGTGGCGGAGACGGGGACCGCGAGGTGCGGGTTGGTCGGCGGCGTGGCCCTGCCCTCGTCGTCGAGGAGCGGCTCGGGGGCGCGCTCCCAGTGACTGCGGGTGACCTCGGCCGGCATCGCCTCGCACACCTCGGTGAGGAAGCGCGAGGGAACCGAGAGCGTCTTCTTCGTCGCACCCCAGACGTGGCAGGACAGCAGCATCTCCGAGCGGGCGCGGGTCAGGGCCACGTAGGCGAGGCGGCGCTCCTCGGCCACGGCGTGCCGACCACCCTCGAGGACGAACGCCTCGATGGCGGCGCCGAGCGCCTTGCGGTCCGGCGCGGTGCGCCAGTCGAGGACCGGCAGGCCGTCGCGGTCGCCGCGCAGGTCGTAGGGCACGGAGTCGAGGCCGACGAGCCACCCCTTGTCCTTGGGTTCGCCCGCGCACGCGTACTCGACGGGGTCGGCGTCGTCGACGAGGGACACCGACGTGGCCGAGTGCGCCGGGAAGACACCCTCGACGAGCGAGGGGACGGCCACGACGTCCCACTCGAGGCCCTTGGCCGCGTGCACGGTGAGCACCTGGACGGCGTCGGCATCGGTCTCGACGTGACCGGCGTCGAGACCCCGCTCCTGGTCGCGCGCCGCGTCGAGCCAGGACAGGAAGCCCGACAACGTCGGGCGGTCCGAGCTGGTGGCGTACCGGGCGGCGACGTCCGCGAAGGCGTCGAGGTGGACGCGAGCCGTGGACGCGGTGTGCTCGGCGCGCGCGAGCACCTCGACGTCGAGGCCGATGGCGACCTCGGCCTCCGCGACGAGGTCGACGAGCGGGAGCGCGGTGAGGCGTCGCAGACGGCGGACGACGTCGGCGAGGTCGTGGAGGCGGCGCAGCGCCTCGTCACCGATGCGGGCGCCGTCGCGGCCGGTCCAGCCGGGCCGAGGCAGCTCGTCGAGGGCCTCGACGAGCGTGGCGGTGTCGGCGCTGTCGGCCGCGAGGTCGGAACCGCGGCGGTCGGAGTCAGCGCCGTCGGCGGTCTCCGACGCTGCAGGGCCGATGCCGACGCCCTCGGCCGTCGCTGCGGCCGGGAGGTCGCCGATCGGCAGCGCGGCCTGGGTCGTCGGCGCCGCGCCGACCCGCCAGGGCCGCGCGTGCAGCTCGCGGGCCCACGACCACAGGCCGGCGAGGTCGGCCGCGCCGAGGCGCACGACCGGGCCGGTGAGCAGGCGCATGAGCATGTCACCGCGCGTCGGGTCCTGGACCACCCACAGCGCCGCGACGAGGTCGCTGACCTCGGGTGTCACGAGCAGGCCGCCGAGCCCGACGACCTCGACCGGCAGGTTCTGCCGGCGCAGCGCCTCGAGGACGAGCGGGAAGCTGGACCGGCGGCGGCAGAGCACCGCTGCCGAGCGTCCGGTGCGCCGACCGGACGGGCTCGTCCACCGGCTCGCGATCCACGCCGCCACGTGGTCGGCCTCGGCTGCCGCGGTGTCGAGGCGCGCCACGGTGATGGCGCCGCGGCCGGCGTCGGGACGGGCTCGCAGGGGTTGCACGTGCTCGGTGGCGAGCGGGCGTGCCGTGACGTTGGCGGCCTCGAGGATGGTCGCGTCGTTGCGCCAGCTCGTCGACAGCGGCAGCACGGCGGCCGGCCCCGACGCGTCGGCGAACTCGACGGGGAAGCGCAGCAGCGTCGTCGCGGACGCGCCGCGCCAGCCGTAGATGGACTGGTTCGGGTCGCCGACGGCGGTCAGGGCGACGGCCTCGTGGTGGAAGAGCGCACGCAGCAGTACCAGCTGGGCCTCGGAGGTGTCCTGGAACTCGTCGAGGAGCACGGCCCGGA
>NZ_JBNDHY010000029.1:0-37638 GCF_056755315.1 Monashia sp. HAY1-2A | reverse complement strand
CTCCACTGAGGCGTCGGCGACCTCGGCGTTGTGCTGGAGCGCCTGCCAGTGGCGGGTGGACTCGTCGGCCTCGGTGGTGCCGCTGCCGGAGTCCCACGAGGACCAGCCGTTCGAGGACGTCGAGGACGTCGAGGACGCCGAGCCGCCCGCGGTGTAGCCGCCCGAGGGGGCGGAGTCGTAGGTGGTGTAGTCGCCCTCGTAGGCGGAGAAGTCACCGGCGGCGCTGCTCGACGCACCCGCGGGCGTGGCGTCCGAACCGCCCGAGCCACCCGGAGCGCCGCCCGCGTAGGGGTCGCTCCACGCGTTGCCCGTCGGTAGGTCGGCCGGGCGCGTCTGCTCGGACGCCGCCTCCTCCGACTGCCAGGAGTCGTCGGCCCACGTGGAGGACCACGGGTCGCTCGCGGGCTGCTCGTCCTGCTGGCCCGTCACGACGGGGATGGGCAGCGTGAACCCCCCGGGGACCCGGTTGTTCGAGGAGAAGCCGGGGATCCCCTGGCCCTCGGTGTTTCCGGTCTCGTCGTTGCTCATCGAGCGCTCCTTGCTGGCCTGCCGCGTGCCGGGGCCCGCCGGCGGACCCCACGCGATGGTCCCATGCTTCCGTGACACATCAAACCCACCGATCAAACCCACCGACCACGCGCGCCGCAGGGCCGGCGGGTCCCTCCCGCGTCCCTACCCACCGCCCGTCGGTTGGGGGCCAGCACGGTCGACCCGGTTACGATGAAGCGCCCGGCAGGAAGCGCTCACCACGAAGGAGGAGACGGCGTGGGACTCATCAACCGTGTCGAGCACGGTCTGGCCAAGGCAGTCCACGGCGCCTTCGCGAAGGCGTTCAAGTCCGAGGTGCAGCCCGTCGAGATCGCCTCGGCGATCCGGCGCGCCATGGACGACCGGGCCGCGATCGTCGGCCACGGCAGGGCGATGGTCCCCAACCTCTACACGATCGAGCTGAGCCCGACCGACTACGAGCGCCTCGGCGACTACGAGGACGACCTCACCGACGACCTGGTCGCGGCGGCCCAGGAGCACGCCGACTCGCAGGGCTACCAGCCCGGGGGTCCGCTCGAGGTCGACCTCGTCGAGGGCGAGGGCCTGGAGACCGGCGTCTTCCGCGTCCGGCCCGCCACCGCGAAGCGGGCCGGGGCGGTCGCGGCTCCCCGCGAGGCCGCCCCGGGCCCCCGACCGCAGACGCCGAGCGGCACCATGGTCGAGGAGCCGCCGGTGCAGCGCCCCGGTGCGCGCACCAACCCCTCGGCCCGGCCGTGGCTCGACATCAACGGCGACCGGTACCCGCTGCTCGGGGCCCTGACCACGCTCGGCCGCGACGACTCGGCCGACATCGTCGTCGACGACCCGGGCGTCTCCCGCCGGCACAGCGAGGTCCGCGTCACGACCGACGGCCCCCACCTCGTCACCTCGATCCGCGACCTCAACTCCACGAACGGCACCTTCGTCAACGGCGACCGCATCGCGAGCCAACGCCTCCAGGACGGCGACCGCCTGACCCTCGGTCGCACCACCGCGATCTTCCGAGCCGGACGGCGATGACCCCGTGTCGACCCTCCCGACGACCCATGGTGACGCATGAGTGAACTCACCCTGACCCTGCTGCGGCTGGGTCTGCTCGCGCTGCTGTGGATCCTCGTCTTCAGCGTCGTCGGGGTGCTCCGTACCGACATCTACGGCACGTCGGTGAGCCGCCGGACCCAGCGCAAGGCGCTCAAGGCCCAGGAGAAGGCCCAGGAGAAGGCGCAAGAGAAGGAGCGGGCGCGGGCCAGGCGCCAGCCCGCCGCCGTCGGTGGCGCAGCGGCCGGAGCGGCCGGCGTCAGCGCGGCCGGGAGCGCCGCGGCAGCCGCCGGCACCGGGGGCACAGGGGGAGCGAGCGGTGCGTCGCGCCGGGCCCGGGGCCGCAAGACCGTGCCGACCACCCTCGTCGTCACCGAGGGCCCGCTCGCCGGCACGTCGTTGCCGCTGCGCAGCAGCGGCATCCTCATCGGCCGCAACCCCGAGTGCGCGCTCGTCCTCGACGACGACTACGCGTCGGGCCGGCACTGCCGCATCTACCCCGACCCCGCCCGCGACGGCTGGCTCGTCGAGGACCTCGGCTCGACCAACGGCACGTTCATCGGCCGCGACAAGCTGACCGGCACGCGGCAGGTCGAGGTCGGCACGACCCTGCGCATCGGCAAGACGGTCCTCGAGCTGCGGGGCTGACCGGATGGCCATCGCCCTGCGCTACGCCGCGCGCTCCGACCTCGGTCTGGGACCCAAGTCCCGGAACGAGGACTCCGGCTACGCCGGCCCCAACCTGCTCGTCCTCGCCGACGGCATGGGCGGGCACGCCGCGGGCGACGTCGCCAGCTCGATGATCGTCGGCGAGCTGGCGCCCCTCGACGAGGAGGACGTCACCGCCGACCAGGCCGTGCCGCTGCTCGAGGAGGCGCTGCACTCGGCCAACGCCAAGCTGACGCGGGCCATGCGCGAGAACTCCGACCTCACCGGCATGGGCTCGACGACGATCGTCATGCTGCGCACCGGCAACAAGCTGGCGATGGCCCACATCGGTGACTCGCGCGCGTTCATGCTCCGCGGCGACACGTTCTCGCAGATCACGAAGGACCACTCCTTCGTGCAGCAGCTCATCGACGAGGGCCGCATCTCCCGCGAGGAGGCCGGCACCCACCCGCAGCGCTCCGTCGTCACCCGCGTCATGACCGGCCAGCCCGACGACGAGCCCGACACGTCGCTGCGCGAGGCCAAGATCGGCGACCGCTTCCTGCTGTGCTCCGACGGCCTGTCCGACTTCGTCGGCGCCGACGTCATCGAGGAGATCCTCCGCGAGGCCCGCACCCCCGACGACGCCGCCGACCGGTGCATCGAGGTGGCCCTCAAGGCCAGCACGCGCGACAACGTCACCGTCATCGTCGCCGAGGTCGTCGACGCCGACGGCGACGACCTGCCGGTCACCGTCCCGCAGGTCGTCGGCGCGGCGGCCAGGCGGCTGCCGAACCGCACGCGTGCCATCCCGACGTCCCCCGCCGAGAAGGCCGCCGCGCTCTCCCGGGCCGCCACCGGCCGGGCCGACCACGACGACGAGTCCGGCGTCGAGCTCGCCGAGGGCCCGACGCGCTCGCGCCGTGCCAAGGTCGTGCGTCGGCTCATCGGCGTCCTCGTCGTCGCGGCGATCCTGTGCGGCGGCGGGTACGCGGCGTACGCGTGGTCGCAGAAGCAGTTCTACGTCGCGGTGAGCAACGGGCACGTCGCGATCTTCCGTGGCGTCTCGGCCGAGCTCGGCCCCATCGCCCTGTCCCGCGTCGAGAGCGAGTCCGAGGTGCGCGTCAGCGACCTTCCCGTCGACGTGCAGGGCTCGATCGACAACACCATCCCGGCCCGCGACCTCGGCGACGCCGAGGGCAAGGTCGACCGCCTCCGCGGCGAGGCGATGCGCTGCCAGCACCTGGCCGTCACCGGCACGCCGTGCGGCACCACCCCGCAACCGACGCCGACACCGACGCCGAGCACCTCCACCCCGACGACGCCCACCCAGACGACGCCGCACCCGTCGACGCCGGCGCCGCGTCCGTCGACGACCGCGAAGCCTGCGGCGCTGCCGGCCTCGCCCGCGCCGCCGGCGATGTGGTCCGCGGCGGTGACGACGGGGGTGCCGGCATGACGACGACCGTCGAGCCACTGACCCCCCGCACCCGCCGCAACGCCGAGCTGGGACTGCTCGTTCTCGCCGTCGGCATCGTCCTGCTGGCGTGGGTCACCACCGACCTCAACCGCAACGGCACGGTGCCGGCCAACATCATCCCGGTGGCCGGCGGGTTCACCGTGCTGGCCCTGGCCGTGCACCTCGTCCTGCGGTGGAAGGCCGCCTACGCCGACCCGGTGCTGCTGCCCATCGTCACGGTCCTCAACGGCCTCGGCCTGGTCATGATCCACCGGCTCGACCTCGCCCGCGACAAGCTCGGCACCGACGGTGACGCCTACCGCCAGATCATCTGGACGACCTTCGCCGTCGTCCTCGCCGTCGCGGTCATCATCGTGCTGCGCGACCACCGCCTCCTGCGCCGCTACACCTACGTGTCGATGGCGGCCGGCTTCGTGCTGCTGCTGTCGCCGCTCGTGCCGGGGCTCGGGCGGTCGATCAACGGCTCGCAGATCTGGATCTCCATCGGGCCGATGAACTTCCAGCCCGGCGAGTTCGCCAAGATCGCCCTCGCCGTCTTCTTCGCCGGCTACCTCGTCCAGACCCGTGACGTGCTCTCGCTGGCGGGCAGGAAGGTCCTCGGGTTCACCTTCCCGCGCGGTCGCGACCTCGGCCCCATCCTCGTGGCCTGGGTGCTGGCGCTGCTCATCCTCGTCTTCGAGAAGGACCTCGGTTCGGCGCTGCTCTTCTTCGGGCTCTTCGTCGCGATGCTCTACGTCGCGACCGAGCGCACGTCGTGGATCGCCATCGGCCTGCTCCTGTTCGCGGCGGCGGTGGCGTTCGCGCTCTCGGCGTTCTCGCACTTCCAGAAGCGCGTCGACCTCTGGATGGACCCGTTCTCGTCGCAGAACCTCGAGCAGTCGAACCAGCTGGCCAACGGCGTGTGGGGCATGGCTGCCGGTGGCCTCACCGGCACCGGGCTCGGTGCAGGACGGCCGTGGCTGACCTCGTTCGCCGAGAGCGACTTCATCTTCCCCAGCCTCGGCGAGGAGCTCGGCCTCTTCGGCACGCTCGCCATCCTCGTCCTCTACATCCTCTTCTGCGAGCGCGGCGTTCGCACCGCCCTCGGGGTCCGCGACGGCTTCGGCAAGCTGCTCGCGATCGGGCTCGCGTTCTCCGTCGCGTTCCAGGTCTTCATCGTCATCGGCGGCGTCACCCGCGTCATCCCGCTGACCGGCCTGACGACGCCGTTCATGTCCCTCGGTGGTTCCTCGCTGCTCGCCAACTGGGTCATCACCGCGCTGCTGCTGCGCATCTCGGACCAGGCCCGCCGCCCGATGCCGGAGATGCCGGTCGGCGTCGCGGCCGACGAGCCCGCACCGGCCGAGGTCACCCAGGTGGTGAGGATGCCGTGAACACCCCGATCCGACGCCTGTCCCTGCTCATGGCGGCACTGTTCGCGGCACTGCTCGTCTCCTCGACGCTGATCCAGTTCGTCCAGGCCAAGTCGCTCGGGGCCATGGCGGCCAACAAGCGGACGCTGCTCGACAGCTACTCGCGCGAGCGCGGGTCGATCGTCGTCGGCGGCGAGGCCGTCGCGAAGTCGGTCCCCGTCGACGACCAGTACAAGTTCCTGCGCCAGTACCCCCAGGGCGACCTGTACGCGCAGATCACCGGCTTCTACTCCTACGTCGTCGGCGCGCCGTACGGTCTCGAGCACGCGTCCGACGACCTGCTCTCGGGCGACTCCGACTCCCTCTTCGTCCGCCGCGTCACCGACCTCATCACGGGGCGCAAGACCGCCGGTGCGACGCTCGAGCTGACCATCGACCCCAAGGCGCAGAAGGCCGCCGACGACGCGCTCGGCAAGAGCAAGGGCGCCGTCGTCGCGCTCGACCCGAAGACGGGCGCGATCCTGGCGATGGTCAGCCACCCGCAGTACGACCCGAACCCGCTGTCGAGCCACGACCTGACCAAGGCCTCCAAGGCGTGGCAGCGCCTGGCGAGCGACGCCGACAAGAGCTACGTCAACCGCGCGGTGAGCAGCCTCTACCCGCCCGGCTCGACGTTCAAGGTCGTCACCGCGGCCGCGGCCCTCGAGAACGGGGTGGCCACGGACGAGAACTCGAAGGTGCCGGGCCCCGCCGAGCTCGACCTGCCGTTGACGAGCACCAACCTGCCGAACGAGACCGGTCAGCCGTGCGGCCCGAACAACGAGACCACGCTCATCCACGCGCTCGAGATCTCGTGCAACACGGCCTTCGGCTCGCTCGGTCTCGAGCTCGGCGCCGAGAAGCTGCGCGCCCAGGCGGCCAAGTTCGGCTTCGGCGACTCCCTCCAGGTGCCGCTGCGCGTCGCGACGAGCTCGGTCCCGGCCGACATGAACGAGCCGCAGTCGGCGCAGGCGGCCATCGGCCAGTACGACGTCAAGACGACCCCGCTCCAGATGGCGATGGTCGCGGCCGGCATCGCCAACGGGGGCCGCGTCATGACTCCCTACCTCATCGACTCGGTCCGCAGCGCCAACCTCGACGTCATCTCCTCGACGCCGGAACCGACCGAGCTCTCGCAGGCGGTCTCCGAGCAGACGGCGTCGATCCTGACGAAGATGATGGTCTCGGTCGTGGACCACGGCAGCGGCGCGCGGGCACAGATCGACGGCGTCCGGGTGGCCGGCAAGACCGGGACGGCCCAGCACGAGAAGGGCAAGCCGCCGCACGCCTGGTTCATCAGCTTCGCCCCGGCCGACGACCCGAAGGTCGCCGTGGCGGTCGTCGTCGAGGACGGCGGCGTGACGGGCAGCGAGATCGGTGGCGGCCGTGTCGCCGCCCCGATCGCCAAGGACGTCATGGAGGCGGTGCTCGCCCGATGACGATCCTCGCGCCCGGCGACGCGCTGGGCCACCGCTACACGCTGGACACGAGCATCGCGTCCGGCGGCATGGGTGACGTGTGGGAGGCCACGGACCGCGTCCTGCAACGGCCGGTCGCGGTCAAGGTGCTGCGCCCGGCCGACCCGGAGGACACGACGTTCGCCGACCGGTTCCGCGACGAGGCGCGCGGCAGCGCCGCCCTGCACCACCCGAACATCGCCGCGGTGTACGACTACGGCGAGGAGGACGACGTCTCCTACCTCGTCATGGAGCTCGTCCCGGGACGCACCCTCGGCGAGCTGATCCGCGACAGCGACGGTGGCCTGGCGCCCGAGCAGGTCCGCTCCATCCTCGGCCAGGCGGCCCTCGCCCTGTCGGCCGCGCACGAGGCCGGCGTCGTGCACCGTGACGTCAAGCCGGCCAACATCATCGTCACCGCCGAGGGCCAGGCGAAGCTCACCGACTTCGGCATCGCGCGCATCGGCAACGGCTCGGGGCACACGCGCGCCGGTGAGGTGCTCGGCACACCCGACTACATCAGCCCCGAGCAGGCGACGGGCGAGCCGGCGACCGCCGCGAGCGACATCTACTCCCTCGGCATCGTGGCCCACGAGATGCTGACCGGCCGCAAGCCGTTCGACATGGGCACCCCGGTCGCGACGGCCCTGGCCCAGGTCAACGACCCGCCCCCGCCGCTGCCCGACTCCGTGCCACGCGACCTGCGCGACATCGTCGTCGCGTGCCTGGCCAAGCGGCCCGAGGACCGTCCCGGCTCCGCGGGCGAGGTGGCCGCGGCCGTCGGCGTCCCGCTCGGGGCGCTGCCCGGCGTCACCCCGCCACCGGTCGCCGGCACCGACCCGACGGTGCCGCTGGCCGCACTCGACGCCACCCGGGCCTTCACCGCCATGCACGCGCCCACGGAGGCGTCGGCAGCAGGAGCCGCGGCGGCCCTCGCCAGCCCGCCTGAGGCGGCCACCCCGCGGGGTGACACGCCCCGGCACTCGCGTCGCCAGGACCGCGAGCGCCCCGGACGCCGGTCACGATGGGCCTGGCTCGCCGTCCCCCTCGTGGCCCTCGTCGCCTGGGGTGCCTTCGTCCTGGGTGACCGGGCCGGCCGGGCCCCCGACCAGGCACCACCGACGCCCGCGGTCACGAGCACCGAGGCGGCGAACGGCGCAGCCACCCGCACGCCGGCCACGCCGACGACCAGCCGGCCCACGAGCACGACGCCGACGAGGGCGACGACCACGAGCACGACGGACATCGCGCCGCCGGCCACGCTGTCCGGCCACGGCAAGGGCAAGGGCAAGGGGAAGGGCAAGTGAGCATGAGCGACCGGCCCCACGACAGCGCACGACGAGCGGACGACGATGACCCATCATTCGATGACGCAGCACACGACCGAGCGAGGGCGAACAACGTGACCACGACCCCCCGCGTCCTCGGGGGACGCTACGAAGTCGGCGAGCTCATCGGCCGTGGTGGGATGGCCGACGTCCACGTCGGGCACGACACCCGCCTCGGGCGCACCGTCGCCATCAAGATGCTGCGCTCGGACCTCGCCCGGGACCCGAACTTCCTCATGCGCTTCCGCCGCGAGGCCCAGTCCGCCGCGGGCCTCAACCACCCCTCGATCGTCGCGATCTTCGACTCCGGCGAGGACGACACGTACATCGAGGGCCCCAACGGCACGCGGACGCACCTGCCCTACATCGTCATGGAGTACGTCGACGGCCAGACCCTGCGCCAGAAGCTGAGCGAGCACCGCCAGCTCGACCCGGGCGAGGCCATCCGGGTCACCGAGGGTGTCCTCGACGCGCTGGCCTACAGCCACCGGATGGGCATCGTCCACCGCGACATCAAGCCCGCCAACGTCATGATCACGGACGCCGGCACCGTCAAGGTCATGGACTTCGGCATCGCGCGTGCCGTCGCCGACACCGCGGCGACGATGACCCAGACGCAGTCGGTCGTCGGCACCGCGCAGTACCTCTCGCCGGAGCAGGCCCAGGGCCAGACGGTCGACGCCCGCTCCGACCTCTACTCGACCGGCTGCATGCTCTTCGAGCTGCTGACCGGGCGCCCGCCGTTCACCGGTGACTCACCGGTCGCCATCGCCTACCAGCACGTCGGCGAGCTGCCGCAGCCGCCGAGCGTCTGGAACGACGCCGTCGGCGGCGACCTCGACGCGGTGACGCTCCACGCGCTGGAGAAGGACCGCGACGCCCGCTACCAGGACGCGAACGCCTTCCGCGCGGACCTCGAGAACGTCCGGTTGGGGCGTCCGATCAGCGCGGCAGCCCTCGGCACCGGAGCCGCGGTCGGTGCCGCGGCGACCCAGACCCTCCCGGCGTCGTACGCCACGCCGGGCACCCCGACCGCCGTGCAGGCGCCCGTGGCGCAGCGGACCCGCTACGAGAACACGGCCGGGCTGCCGGCCGTCGGGCACGACGAGGACGAGGAGCGCAGGGGGCACAAGGGCCGGGCGGCGCTCATCACGGTCCTCGCGCTCCTCCTGCTCGGGCTCATCGGCTGGCTCGCGGTGACCTGGTTCGGCAACCAGCAGCCCGACGTCAAGATGGTGGCGGTGCCCTCGATCGTCAACCTCCAGGAGTCCCAGGCCAACCAGGCCCTCGCGACGAGCAACCTCCGCGGCGAGAAGTCGTCGGCACCCAGCACGACGGTGGCTGAGGGCCGGGTCATCAGCCAGGACCCCAAGGCCGGTGGGCAGGTCGCCGAGCAGTCGGTGATCCGGTTCGTCGTGTCGACCGGGCCCGAGAGCGTGCAGGTGCCCGACGTCAGCGGCATGAAGAAGGACGACGCCCGGGCCGAGCTGGAGAAGCAGGGGTTCACCGTCGCGAAGTTCGTCGAGGAGAACACGCCCGACCAGGACAAGAACAAGGTGACCAAGACCGACCCACCGGCCAACTCGACGGTGGCGGCCGGCTCGGACATCACGATCTACTACGCGACCGGCAACGTGCAGGTGCCGGACGACCTCGTCGGCAAGGACTGGACGCAGGCGGTCATCGCACTGCAGAACGCCGGCCTCAACCCGAAGAAGGAGCCGGTCGACTCCGACAAGCCGGCCGACCAGGTCCTCGACGTCGAGAAGGGCGGCGACGTCGTCAAGGCCGGCTCGACGATCACCGTCAAGGTGGCGAAGACCCCGACGCCGCAGCCGTCGACGACGACCGTCACGGTGCCGCCGCCGACGACACCCCCGACGACGGCGGGCACGACCACCGGGGGACCCCTCCTGCCCTGAGACGCCACGTGAGAAAGGGGCCCCTCCGATCGCCGGAGGGGCCCCTTTCTCACACCGCGGCGGTGACGAGGGGACTGAGCCCCACCGAGCGGGCGACCGCGTCGCCGTCGCCGCACATGGCGAGGAAGTTGGCAAGCATCCGGTGCCCGCCCTCGGTGAGCACGCTCTCCGGGTGGAACTGGACGCCGTGCAACGGCAGGTCGCGGTGCCGCACCGCCATGACCACCCCGGAGTCGGTGTGCGCGGTGGCGACGAGCTCGTCGGGCAGGGTCGACGGGTCGATCGTCAGGGAGTGGTAGCGCGTCGCCGTGAACGGCGAGGGCAGCCCCTCGAGGACGCCGGTGCCGTCGTGGTGGACGAGGGACGTCTTGCCGTGGAGCAGCTCGGGCGCACGGTCGACCGTGGCGCCGGCGACGACGCCGAGCGCCTGGTGGCCGAGGCAGACCCCGAACATCGGCGTGCCGATGCGAGCGCACTCGCGGATGAGCTCCATCGAGACGCCGGCCGCTTCGGGCGTGCCCGGGCCGGGCGAGACGAGCACGCCGTCGTAGTCGGCGGCCTCGCGGGCCTCGACGGCGTCGTTGCGCACGACGTGGCACTCGGCGCCGAGCTGCTCGAGGTAGCCGACGATCGTGTAGACGAAGCTGTCGTAGTTGTCGACGACGAGGATGCGGGTCATGCGGGCCTCACGGGATGCTGCGGGACGGGTCGAGATGGCTCGGGTCGAGGTGGCTCGGGTCGATGGGCGCGCGCCGAGCGTGCTCAGCGGATCGGCGACGCGTACTGGAGGTCGACCGTTCCCGAGTATGCCGGGAACTCCTCGGCGGCGTGAGTCTGCACCCCGTAGCCGAGACCGACGGCGTCGACGTACTGCCGGTAGATCTGCACGGTCTGGTCGTTGTCGAGGCCGAGCTGCAGCGCCTGGACGTCACCGATCGCCTTGATCCGGTAGGGCGGCGAGTAGACGCGGCCCTGGAGGATGAGGGTGTTGCCGACGCACCGGACCGCGCTCGTGGAGATGACCCGCTGGTCCTGGATCATCATCGCCTCGGCGCCGGACCGCCAGAGCGCGTTGACGACGCCCTGGACGTCCTGCTGGTGCACGACGATGTCGTCCGGGGTGAACCCGTCGGGCAGCGAGTCGGCGCTGCGGTGCGCGTCGTCGAGCGTGACCTCGATGGCGGGACCGGTGACCTTGGTGTCGGCAGCCGCCACCGCGAGGTCGTCCCCCTTGGCGCTCAGGCTCGACAGGCGCTGGTCGAAGGGTGCGCTGGCCTTGGACAGCGCGTCGACCTCCTTCTGGAGGGTGTCGAGCTCGGCGGCCTTCTCGGCGACCCGGGCGTCGCCGGCCATGATGAGCTGCGGAAGGTCGCGATCGGCCCTCAGGTCCTGGCCCTGGGCGGCGACGAAGCTCATCGAGAACATGATCCCGGCGACCGCGGTGATGACGGGGACGAGCGGGCGCCACGTGGGTCGCGGACGCCGACGCGGCTGCGGGGCGGTCACCGGCTCGTCGGTCATGACTGGGTCCTCCACGGGCGCGGACGGTCCGCACCACGCCGACATTCTGCCTGACCGCGACGGGGCGAGCGCGCTCGGTCGAGCGCTGTCACGGGGTCACCGCAGCTGGTCGTCGCACGGACTACGCTGGGCCGCACACGACCCAAGGAGACAGCAGTGCCCGAGTCCAGAGGCCGCGACCACAAGGCGACCCCCTACACCCCGCCGCAGAAGAGCAAGGCGGCCGAGCCCAACCCGTCGTGGTGGGCCCCCGTCTTCATCACCCTGCTCGTCGTCGGACTGCTGTGGATCGTCGTGTACTACGTGACCGAGTACAAGTACCCGGTGGGGTCGCTCGGCGTGTGGAACCTCGGCGTGGGCTTCGTCCTGCTCATGGCCGGCTTCATCATGACGATGCGCTGGCGCTGACGCCTCGGCGTATCCCGCCACCGCGGCCACGCCGCGTCGGACCACTCACGGCCCGTCCCCGACTCCTCGGGGGCGGGCCGTTCGACGTGCACCCGGTGCCGAGGTCGGGCGCGGGCCATCCACGCCCCCGTCCACACCCGCCCACATCGCATGGACACCTTTTCCACAGAGTTGTCCCCAGCTGGGGACGAATGACAGGGGTGTAACTAGATCCACAGGCTTTTCCACAACGGTGGACAACTCGGCATGGGGACAACTGTGGATGCCGTGCGTGGGCGCGGTGTGGACCACGCCGTCCACAGCCTGTGGATGCTGTGTGCAAGGACGCGGCCCGCCCGCTGACCGACCGTCGAGGCCGAGGTCGGGCCGTGGCCGGGGGCAGCGCTGTGGAGAACCTCCCGGTGACGGACCGGTGCACCGGTGGACCGGTGGACCGGGCGTCGGGCCGTCAGTCGCTGAAGGAGCGCGAGTCGATCATCCGGACGACGTCCGGCAGCGACAGGTACTTGGCCAGGGCGACGACGACGACGAAAGCGAGGACGCCGCCGAGGGCGAGCCACACGAGGTGGCGCACGCGCTGGCGTCGGAACACGACGATGACGGCCGCGCAGAGGAGCCCCGTGACGAGGCCGCCGAGGTGGGCCTGCCAGGCGATGCCGGGGTAGATGAAGCCGAAGGCGGCGTTGATGGCGATCGTCGCGTACATCGCCGTGGACGAGCGACCGAGGTGCCGGTTGAGCACGAGCAGGGCACCGAAGAGACCGAAGATCGCGCCCGAGGCGCCGACGACCTGGGTGATCCAGGCCGGGTCCTGACCGGCCTGGAGCCCCTCGATCGTCGGTGACCCGGCGAGGAGCGCGACGCCGACCTGGCCGCCGACGCCGCTGATGAGGTAGAGGGCGGCGAAGCGGGCTCGACCGAGCAGCGGCTCGAGGTACTGGCCCAGGCTCCACAGCGCGAACATGTTGAGCAGGATGTGGAAGATCGTCGCCGGTGAGTGGAGGAAGGCCGCTGTGACGAACCGCCACGGCTCGGTCCATCCGAGGGCCGGCACGAAGGCGAAGTCGCGGGTCACCGACGGGTCGGCGCGCTGGAGCAGGTAGACGACCGCACAGACCGCGACGATCGCGTAGGTGACGACGGGCGTGCCGTCGGTGGCGCGCCCGCCGAAGACGGTGCGCGCGCCCGGCACGGTGCGGGAGGCCTCACGGACGCAGTCGACGCACTGGATGCCGACCGCCGCCGGGCGCTGGCACTGGGGGCACGCGGGGCGTCCGCAGCGTTGGCAGCGGACGTACGCCTCCCGGTCGGGGTGGCGTGGACACACGGACGGACCGGCAGCTGGCTGCGGCACCCCGGCTTCGGGAGGTGGGCCAGTCAGGTTGTCGGACAACGGGATTCCCCCTGCCGGTCTCGTCCGTGCGGTGGCTGGGTGGTGCTGCGCTCAGTCCTCGACCGTCACCGAGGTGATGACGACGTCCTCGAGCGGCTTGTCGTTCGGTCCGGTGGCGACGCTGCCGATCTTGTCGACGACGTCGCGCGAGGACTGGTCGGCGACCTCACCGAAGATCGTGTGCTTGCCCTGGAGCCAGGTGGTCGGGGCCGTCGTGATGAAGAACTGCGAGCCGTTGGTGCCCTTGCCCATGCGCTTGCCGGCGTTGGCCATGGCGAGGACGTAGGGCTTGGTGAAGTCCTTGTCGGGGCTGATCTCGTCGTCGAACGTGAAGCCCGGGCCGCCGAAGCCCTGACCCAGCGGGCAGCCGCCCTGGATCATGAAGTTCGGGATGATGCGGTGGAAGATGAGGCCGTCGTAGAACGGGGTGGGGTTCGTGCGACCCGCCTCGTCCTTGTACTCCTTCTCGCCCTTGGCGAGGCCGACGAAGTTCGCCACCGTCTTCGGGGCCTGGTGCTCGAAGAGGTCGACGACGATGTCGCCGTGGTTCGTGTGCAGGGTTGCCTTCATGGGCCCAATCCTCGCACGGCACGCCGTTGCGCCACCCGTGCGGCAGCGGTGGGACCGCTGTCGAAGCGGGGTACGTCCAGACCGGGACGGGGAACGCGTGGGCTGGACCCACCGTTGGCCGAGGAGAAAGGATCGGTGCGACGGGCCCGCACGTGCCGCGTCGGAACACCAGCCGCACGACGAGACGAAGGGCGGAGCAGCGATGTCGTTCCTGGACAAGCTGAAGAAGAAGGCCGAGGAGCTCGACCTCGAGACGAAGGCCCGGCACCTGCAGGAGGCCGCGGCGCAGGCCGCCAAGCAGGCGCAGCACAAGGCCGGCGAGTTCGCGACGGAGAACCGCGAGAAGATCGACGGCTACGTCGAGGCGGCGACCGCGAAGATCGACGAGAAGACGCACGGCAAGTACGCCGACCAGGTGGACAAGGTCCGCGCCGGCGTCGAGAAGGGCATCGACAAGGTGGCCCAGGCCGCGTCGCCCGACACGGCCGCCTCCGGCGCCACCGGTGCTGCGGCCGCCGACGGCGTGGCCGAGGCGGGACCGTTCCCCGCCGACCCGGCGGCACCGTCGGCACCGTCGGCGTCGGACGCCGGCGGCCCTGCGACGCCGGCCGCGCCGAGCCCCGCGGACCCCGCGGCCGCCGCCGTGCCGCCGGTGTCACCCGAGGCGACGGGTCCCGACGCTGGGACCGACGCCGGGACCGACGCCGGCACCGACGCCGGTCCGACGCGCCCGAGCGGGTCGACGAGCTGACTCGAGCGACCGACGAGCCGTCCGGGGCCGACGAGCCGGGCGGCCCGGCCTCGAACGCCCCTGCCCGGCGGTGGCCCGGGGCGCGCGTGCGGCCAGTGCCCGATGTTGGCAGGATGGGTAAGGACGAGAGGACTTTAGGAGGACGTATGTTCCGCACCAACCAGTCCCGCGCCGCCGCGGCCGACCTCGGGTCGGCCGCCGGGGACCAGCTCGAGACCATCAAGGAGAGTGCTGCCGTGGCCGCCGCCCAGGCGTCCAAGGCCGCTCGCGTGCAGGCCGAGCACGCGGCGCAGCTGGCGCGCCTGCGGCTCGACGCCGCCCGCGAGGCGGCGACCCCGGCTGTCCAGGAGGCTGCCGAGGCCGCGCGTGAGAAGCTCGCCGAGGCCGCCGTGACGGCTCGCGAGGTCGCCGGTGAGGCCCTGCACGACGCCGCCGACCGAGCGCGCCCCAAGATCGAGCACGCGCAGGACACCCTCGTGGACACCGTGCTGCCGAAGGTCGGCGCCGCCATCGCCACGGCGGCCGCGGCCCTGGCGGCCGGCGCCGAGCAGGCCCGCGAGGCCGCCCAGCCGCACCTCGAGCAGGCAGCGGCCCAGGCGCGCGAGACCGCGGCGGTCGGCAGCCACCGCGCCCAGGACGCCTATGCCGTGCTCAAGGGTGAGGCCGTCGTCAAGAAGAAGAGCGGTCGGGGCAAGTGGCTCATCGCCATCGGCCTCGCGGCGGCCGGTGTCGCCGCCGTCGCCGCCTACCGAAAGCAGAAGCAGGCCGACGACCCCTGGGCGACGCCCCTCGACGGGCACGCCGCTCACGCCGGCGGCTCGTTCAAGGAGAAGGCGGCCACGCAGGTCGAGCACGCCAAGGGCGCGGTCTCCGAGGTGGCGAGCAAGGCCAAGGAGAAGGGCGCCGAGCTCGCGGACGCGGCCAAGGACAAGGCCGGTGGCCTCGCCGCCAAGGGCCAGTCCGCGATCGCCGACGCCAAGGACCGCTCCGACGAGGCGGTCGCCGACGCCGCGGCCACCGGTGCGGAGGACCCGCTGAGCGGCACGTCGGCCGCCGAAGGCCAGGTCAGCGACGCGGACCAGGGCCCGGGTGCCGACGCCATCAGCGACGACGCGCTCGAGGGCGGCGCCATCAACGGCGCCTCGACGAAGACCTCCCCGCGCGGGTCGGCCAGCCCCGCGGAGTCCAAGGAGGAGACCGGGCAGGCCTGAGCCCCCGGCAGCACAGAGAAGGACCCGGATGCCGATGGCATCCGGGTCCTTCTCTGCTTGAGCTGGCTCGCACCGACAGGGGGACAGTGCGAGCCAGCACATGCAGAAGGGCTGGGCGCGGTTCGTGCGGGCCCAACCCTTCGCTGTCGCCCAGTCTAGACCCGGACCGGGGGTACGCGCGAGAGGCTGGCTGAAGTTTCTATTACGTCCCCGATGTCGGGTCCGTCCCATGTGTGCACGCGGTTCGCCGCCCCTGCGACGGTGCTCCTGCCGGCACCTGCCCGGTGAACTGCTGCTCCACCGAGCATGTCACCACCGCGTCCCGCGCGCCAGAGAAACCCGCTGTGGATTCGCCGTCGCAGCGGAAGTGCCGGCGGGGGTGTCCGTTCCGTCCCGACCGGTGGCGGTGCGGTGTCCGACAAGACCTGTATCGCGGGGGTGCCACGCGCGTACTGTTCTGGAAACGGCACTGCGAGGTGGCCACATGGGCGCGACGATCGTTCTGGCGTTGTCCGAGTCGGGAGCCGATGGGCTGCGCCTCGACACCCTGCACCGGCAGCTGCGGTCCGAGCTCGCCGGGCTCGACGAGATGGAGGCCCTGCCCCCGGGACCGGCGGTGCTGGACCCGGGCTCCCGAGCCATCGATGCCGCGACCGTCAGCGCGCTCGCCGTCGCGGTCTTCGGCTCGGGGGGCCTCACGGCGCTCGTCGCGTCCCTGCGCGGGTGGCTCGGCCGCGGCGCCGGCGACGCCCGCTCGGTGCGCATCGAGGTCGGCGGGGACGTGTTCGAGCTGAGCGACGCCTCGCAGGAGCAGCAGGACCGGCTGCTCGAGCTCTTCCTCCGGCACGTCGAGGGCACGGAGGCCCCGGCGTGACCGGGCGGCGCCGCGCCCTCGTCGTGGCGACCGACACCTACGACCACGCCGCCTTGGGCCAGCTGCGGTCGGCGGCGGCCGACGCGGTGGCGCTCAGCGAGGTGCTGGGCGATCCCGAGGTCGGCGGCTTCGAGGTCGACGTCGTGCAGAACGCGGCCTCGCACGAGGTCCAGGCCCACATCGAGGACCTCTTCGCCGACAGCGGGCCCGAGGACCTGGTTCTGCTTCACTTCTCCGGGCACGGTCTCAAGAGCGACTCCGGTGAGCTGTTCATCGCGGCGCGCAACACGCGCCCGGACCGGCTCGCGTCGTCCTCGGTGCCCGCCGACTTCGTGCAGCGGTGCATGCGGGGCTCGCGGGCGCACAGCATCGTGCTGTTCCTCGACTGCTGCTACGGCGGCGCGTTCGGCGAGGGCGTCACCGTGCGCGCCGCGGGACCGGTCAACGTCATGGATGCCTTCCCCGCGGGGCGTCTCGGCGGCGGCCGTGGCCGCGCGGTCATCAGCGCCTCGAGCGCCATCGAGTACGCGTTCGAGGGCACGACGCTGACCGCGGAGCACGAGGTGCCGCCGTCGGTCTTCACGTCGGCCGTCGTGCACGGCCTGCGGACCGGCGACGCGGACCGCGACGAGGACGGGCTCGTGTCGCTCGACGAGCTGTACGACTACGTCTTCGACCGCGTCCGCGAGGCGAACCCCAAGCAGACCCCGGGTCGCGACATCGAGATGTCGGGTGAGATCTACGTGGCGCGCAGTCGCCGCCGACGCGTCAAGGCGGTGCCGCTGCCCGACGCGCTCGCCACCGCGCTGCGCAACCCCGACCCCACGTACCGGCGCGGCGCCGTGCTCGACCTGCGCGACCGGCTGGGCCACCCCGACCTCGGGGTCGCCCTCGGTGCACTCGAGGCGCTGCGGGCCGTCGCCGCCGGTGACGTGCGCGCGGTCTCCGACGACGCGCTGGCCGCCATCGAGGCGGCCGGGCCCGTGGTGTCGCCGGCGTCGCTCGACTTCGGCGAGCTCGACGCCGATGCAGCCGTCGACGTCGAGCGGACGCTCCAGCTGGGCGGCCCACCTCTCGCGCGCTCGGTGGAGGTCGCGGCGGACCCGCCCCTGTCGGCCGAGGTGGACGGCGACCGCATCGTGGTGACGCTGTCGCCCACCGGTCGTGCGTTCAGCGGGGTCCTCGTCGTGACCGCGCCGACCGGGTCGACCCGCGTCACCGTCACCGCCTCGGTGGCAGGGGACCTCGCCGACGCGGGGGCGACGGTGGCCGGGACCCACGCGATCGGCGCCGTCGCGGGGGTAGGACAAGGCGTCCACACCGGTGAGGGCCGGCCGTCGCCTGCCCCGCCGGGGGCGACGTCGCCGGCTCAGGCGGAGGGCGACGCGCTGTCGGGTGCCCGGCGGCTCGTGCCGGTGCCCACCACGCCGGCGCCCACCGAGTCGGGGGCACCCACCACGCCGACGCCCACTATGCCGGCGCCCCCCGCGGGTGTCGCCGCGTCCGCAGAACCGGCGGCGCCCGTGGCAGACGCCGGCTCGGCGGAGGCCGCCCGGCTCGCGCGGGTGCGCGCCGTGCTCGGGTGGCTGTCCATCGCGTCGGGGCTGCTCGTCGTCGTCGGCGGTCTCTTCCTGCCGTGGGGCGCGGACGACTCCGCCGCCAACCCTGGGAATGACTTCGTCGTCCAGGTCGGGTGCTACTTGGTGCTGACCGTCGCGGCCGGAGTGGGGCTGCTGGCCCGACGTGCGTCACCGGCCGTCGGGCTCGCGCTGGTCCTGCCCACCACGGCCCTCGGGGGTCTGCACGTGCTCGGCGCGATAGGCCTGCTCCGGGACGGCACCACGTCGGCCCCGGGCCCGGGTTGGTGGACGAGCTTCCTCGGCGCCCTGTGCATGGCCGTGGTCGCCCTCGTGGCGCTCGGCTCGCCGCCGCTGCGATCGCATTTGGTCCGGGCTGGCGTCCGGTGGTCGGACCCCGCGGTCGTGGCCGTCCTCGTCGGCACGACGGTCGGCGTACTCGTGCTGCTCGACTACGCCGTCTCTCTCCAGGACTCCGGCGCCGCCACCTACTGGGTGGCGTGGTTCGCGGTGTGGGGCTTCGCCTCGGCGGCGCTCGTCGCCATCGGCCTACCCCTGGGGCCCCTTCCCGCCGGTCGGGCCTGGCTGACCGCCGCGGGCATCGCCCTGCTCGACCGGCCCCTGGCGTCGTGGATCTACGCGACGAACCACAGCAACGACGCCAGGTACCTGCCGCTCGGAGTCGTGGCTGCCGTGGTCGTCCTGCTCGCTGCCCCTCTCGTCGGACGCGGGGCAAGGGCTTCCCGCCCCGCGTCGTCCGCGCCATGATGTCCTCTCGTCGTCCTGTCGAAGGGAGGAACCGTGGGCATCGTGACCCCGGGGTTTCGTGGGCGCGGTCGACCGGCCGTCGACCTGCCGCCGGGCCAGCACCTCACCGATGACTTCCCGGTGCTGCAGGCGGGCCCGACGCCGCACGTCGACCTCGCCGAGTGGTCCTTCACGGTGACGACCGAGGCCGGGCAGCGGCACGAGTGGTCGTGGAGCGACCTCATGGAGATGCCGCAGGAGACGCCGACGGTCGACATCCACTGCGTCACCACGTGGTCGAAGCTCGGCACCTCGTGGCGCGGCGTGGCGTTGGACGCCTTGCTCGAGGACGTCGAGACCGCAGCCGACTTCGTCCTCGTCCGCTCCTACGGCGGCTACACGACCAACCTGCCGCTCGAGGACCTTCTCGACGGACAGGCGTGGGTGGTGCACGAGTACGAGGGAGAGCCCCTGGAGCCGTGGCACGGCGGACCCGCACGTCTGCTCGTGCCACACCTGTACTTCTGGAAGTCGGCCAAGTGGGTCACCGGCATCGACCTCCTCCTCGAGGACGAGCGGGGGTTCTGGGAGCAGCTCGGCTACCACGAGTACGGCGACCCGTGGCGCGAGCAGCGCTACGCCGGCGACTGAGGGAGCGCGTCCGCAATGGCTCGCGTGAACTGGCAGGTCGCCTACCTCGTGTCGCGCAAGGACGAGACGCCCGATGCCGTGACCCTCGTGCTCGGTGTGCCCGAGTGGCGGGGACACCTGCCCGGGCAGCACGTCGACGTCCGGCTCACCGCCCCGGACGGCTACACCGCGCAACGGTCCTACTCGCTCGCCGCCCCGGACCACGGGGCCCAGGTCGAGCTCACGGTCCAGGTGCTCGCCGAGGGGGAGGTGTCGCCGTTCCTCGGCCGCGAGCTCACGGTGGGGGACCCCGTCGAGGTGCGCGGGCCGGTCGGTGGCTGGTTCGTCTGGCGCCCCGACGTCGACGGGTCCGCCGGCTCGGACCGAGCGCAGGCCGCTGGGGCCGGCTCGGGCGGGCCGGTGCTGTTGCTCGGTGGTGGCGCGGGCGTCGTGCCGCTCATGGCCATGGTGCGGGCCCGGCACGAGTCCGGCAGCCGGGTGCCGATGCACCTCGTGTACTCGGTACGGACTCCCGCAGACGTCATCTATGCCGATGAGCTCGAGCGACGCGCGCGGCTCGACGACGGGCTCATGGTGAGCATCGTCCACACGCGGTCTGCCCCCGAGGCGGATCCGCGCGGCGCCCAGCGGGTGACCCCAGAGGAGCTGGCGCGCTGGGCACCGGTCGGCACCGGTCTGCGGACGTACGTGTGCGGACCGACGGCCTTCGTCGACGCCGTGTCGGACGCGCTCGTCCAGCTGGGCCACGACGAACACACGATCAGGACCGAGCGGTTCGGTCCGGGTGGAGGGCTGACATGACCGATCCCGTGGGTCGACGCGGCGAGGACGACGTGCTGGACGGCAACGCCCTGGCCGGGCGGCTCGGTGAGGTGTTCGGCGTCGACGTGACGAGCGCCTGGGTGCTCTGCGTCGGGTGCACCCGCGAGCAGCGCGTGGCCGAGCTCGTCCTCTACGAGACCGGCATGGGCTCGACCGCCCGCTGCCGTGGGTGCGGGGCGGTCGTGCTGCGCGCGGCCCTCATCCGGGACGAGGTGGTGCTCGACCTGCGCGGCACACGCGTGCTGCGCGTCGCGGTCCCGTCGGAGGACTGACCACGGGCTCCGGAGCTGCGCGCCCCTCATGAGCAGGCGTCGGCCCGGGTGCTCGGGAGTATCGGCGGAGGGTCCGGACTTGTACGAATGTGCGCCACGACTCGTTCACGCTGACCCGGACCCTGCCCGTGACTCCGTCTGCGGTGTACGCGGCCTTCGCGGACGACTCGATCCGACGCCGGTGGGTGCGGATGCCGGGCTCGGGGGCCACGTTCGAGCACGAGTTCCGGGTCGGTGGCGGCGAGCGGGCGCGGGCCGCGTTCACGACCCTCGACGCGCCGACCGAGCTGCTCGAGAACGAGTCCCACTACCTGGATCTCGAGCGGGACCGACGCCTCGTGTTCGCCTACCGCGCCGTCGTCGGCGGGGTCGTGCGCTGGGCCTCACTCGTGACCGTCGAGCTCGACGCCGTGGGCCCCCGCGACGAGCAGGCCGACACTCCCGCCACGACGCTGACGTGGAGCGAGCAGGTGACGCTGCTCGTCCCGAGCGAGGGCGACGGGACCGTCGATCTCGCCCACCTGCGTGGCGGAGTCCAGCTACGCCTCAACGCCCTGGCCCTCGCGCTCCGCTGACCCTGGATACCGGCAGCGTCGACGGAGACACGGTGACTCTCGTCGGTGCACTGACCTGCTCGCCCGGAGGGAACGTGTTCCGGTCCCGCATCGCCATTGGCTTCTCCTATGACGGCCGGACCGACACGCTCACCGACGACTTCGGAATCGTCTGGCACCGGACGGTGTGAACGCCCGCGGGGCGGATGACGAGGCGTCGACTGAGCGATGGGCAAAGGCCCGCCCCCCGGACGCTGTCCACCACGGCCGGTGATCTGGACCTGCGCATCCCAAGGTGCGCGCCGGTACCTTCTTCCCGTCCCTGCTCGAGCGACGCCGCCGAGTCGACCAGGCCCTGTACGCGGTCGTCATGGAGGGCATACCTGCACAGGGTGTCCACCCGCAAGGTCGACGACCTGGTCAAGGCGCTGGATGTCGACTCTGGGATCTCCAAGTCGGAGGTGTCGCGGATCTGCGCCGACCTCGACGAGGACGTCGCCGCGTTCCGCGGCCGGTCCCTAAAACCGAGGCGTACCCGTACGTGTTCCTGGATGCGACCTACTGCAAGGCCCGCGTCAACCGGCGGGTGGTCTCCCAGGCCGTCGTGGTCGCCACCGCCGTCCGGGCCGACGGCAACCGCGAAGTCCTCGGGTTCGACGTGGGCGACAGCGAGGACGGGGCGTTCTGGACGGCGTTCCTACGCTCCCTCAAGGCCCGCGCTACACGGCGTGGAGCTGGTCATCTCCGATGCCCACGAAGGGCTCAAGGCCGCCATCAGCGCGGTCTTCACCGGCGCCGCGCGGCAACGCTGCCGTGCCCACTTCGTGCGCAACGTGCTTGGCCAAGGTCCCCAGAGGCAACGCCGAGATGGTCGCCGCCGCGATCCGCACGATCTTCGCCGAACCCGACGCCGAGCACCGCCCAGCTCGAGATGATCGCCACCATGCTCGGACGGCAGTTCCCCCCGTCGAGGCGATGCTGCGCGATGCCGAACCAGACCTGCTCGCCTTCACCTGCTTCCCCGTCGCGCACTGGAAGAAGGTCTGGTCCACCAACCCCCTCGAGCGGGTCAACAACGAGATCCACATGCCGCACCGACGTCGTCGGTGTCCTCCCTAACCCCCCACGCGCTGCTGCGCCTGGCCGGCGCGGTCCTGGTCGAGATCCGCGACGAGTGGGCCGTCACCGACCGCCGCTACCTCTCCGAGGGCTCATGAAAGCCCTTACCCACACGACACCGAAGGAGGTGGCGCAACCCGCCCAGCTGACGGCATAGTCAGCATCAGCAAAGACCCCGCGGCGGCGGCTTACACCACGCCCAGGGACTCACCCCAAAGGCGGAACCGACGGAGCGAACGCTAGTAAATTGCCCGTCGTGGAGGATGGCCTGTACGAGTCGTTAGTGACGGATCGGCTGCTCGAACGTCTGCGGAACGTGCCGAACGACCTAGCCGATCGGCGAGCACTCAACAAGGCTGAGGCTGCCGACCGGATCGCCATTCACATCAGCCGGGAGGTCGAGCGTGCGCTGGCCGACGTGCCTGAAGACCGGCGCGTTCACGTAGGGATCGGAGTCGCGCGGACGATCCTCGACCAGCTCGGCGAGCTGTCTGCGGCGGCCGTCGAGGAACGACCGGCTTCCGGGGAGGTCCTGCGCGGCGTACTCACGCGCCTCCCAGACGGAAGGCCACGGCCGCTTGCCGAACCGCTGACTCCGCTCCTCGACACGGCACTCTTGACGAATGCGCCCGGTGAGCCAAGCCTCTGGAAGCAAGTCCTGTCCGAAATCGAATCGGCCGACGCAATCGACGTCGTGATGGCGTTCGTCAGGCGGAGCGGGATCAACCCGCTACTGGAGGCACTGCGCCGCCATTGCGAAGCCGGCAAGGTGCTCCGGTTGCTGACGACGACATATACGGGCTCCACCGAGAGCTCGGCGTTGGATCGTCTTGTCGAACTCGGCTCACAGGTGCGTGTTTCATATGACACCACCACGACCAGGCTGCACGCCAAGGCATGGATATTCCAACGGCGAAGCGGCTTCTCCACGGCGCTCGTTGGCTCGTCGAACTTGACACAGTCCGCGCAGGCGACGGGCCTGGAGTGGAACGTTCGAGTCTCGGCCGCAAGGAATCGTCCGGTCATCGAGAAGTTCATCGGCACCTTCGACTCATACTGGTCCAGCGGCGAGTTCATCGACTACGACCCAGCACAATTCCAAGAACAGGTCCTGGTGGCCACCGCACCCACGATCGGACCGAGCCTGATCCTGAGCTCGATTGAGGTCACTCCGCGCCCGTTCCAGGAACGCCTGCTCGAACTACTCTCTGTCGCGCGGCTTCATGACCAGCATCGGAACCTGCTGGTCGCGGCAACCGGCACGGGTAAGACCGTCATGGCCGCGGTCGATTATGCCCGCCTCCGTCACACGCTCATTCGATCGCGGCTGCTGTTCGTCGCGCACCGTGAGGAGATCCTCGACCAGAGCATGGCGACGTTTCGGCACGTACTACGTGACGCCGCCTTCGGTGAGAAGTGGGTGGGTGGACACCGACCACGGGACTTCGAGCACGTCTTCGCATCGATCCAGAGCTTGAATGCCAGCGGCATCGACCAGGTTGCACCCGACCAGTTCGACGTCGTGATTGTGGACGAGTTCCACCACGCGGCCGCGACGACGTACGAGCGCTTGCTCCAGCACCTCCATCCGGTCGAACTGTTGGGGCTCACGGCGACCCCCGAGCGGTCTGACGGCCTGCCAATCCTCCACTGGTTCGGCGACCGCATCGCCGCAGAACTGCGGCTCTGGGACGCCATTGACCAGCAGCATCTGGTGCCCTTCCAGTACTTCGGAATCCACGATGGGGTTGACCTGCGCGACGTTCCCTGGCGTCGCGGTGTCGGCTACGACGCGTCCGCGCTGAGCGACGTCTACACCGGCAACGACGTTTGGGCCCGACAAGTAATCGATCAACTTCGGCGCTACGTCGATCCTGGCAAAATGCGCTGCTTCGGATTCTGCGTCAACCTCGCGCACGCGCGCTTCATGGCGGAGAAGTTCGCCGAGCATGGGATCCCGGCAGTGGCCGTCTCCGGCGAAACCTCTGTCAAGGAGCGCGACCAAGCGCTGCGCGCCCTTGAGTCCGGGAGGATCAAGGCAGTCTTCTCTGTCGACCTGTTCAACGAGGGTGTCGACGTCCCCAACATCGACACCGTGCTCATGCTGAGACCAACTGAGAGTCCGGTTCTGTTCCTTCAACAGTTGGGCCGTGGACTCCGAAAGGCGCCCGACAAGAGCGTGTGCGTTGTACTCGACTTCGTCGGGACACATCGCAGGGAGTTCCGCTTCGACCGCCGGTACCGGGCGCTCCTGAACATCACCCGTCGCGAACTCGAAACCGCCGTCGAGCAGCAGTTTCCCTACTTGCCGGCCGGATGCAACATGCAACTCGACCGGGTGGCATCCGAGGTAGTGCTTCGGAGCCTTCGCGAAGCAATCCCGTCCCGATGGCCGGCGAAGGTGGACGAACTGCGATCGCTCCGCCGCCAAGTGCCCGACATCGGGCTTGCGCGGTTCCTGCAGGAATCGGGTCTGGACCTCGAAGAGGTCTACGACGGGGGCCGCAGCTGGTCCGATCTTGTCGAAGCGGCCGGTGGTGAAGTGAAGCCACCGGGACCGCACGAGGCGTCTCTCAGGCGGGCGGTGGGTCGCACACTGCACGTTGCCGATCCGTTGCGGCTAGCGACGTATCGCTCCCTCGTCACCCGACCGGATCGCCCAGACATCGAGGACATGACGACGACCGAGCGACGTCTCACACACATGCTCGTTGCGTCGCTCGCCGACCAACACTTCTCTCGAACCGACTCGCTCCAGGACGGAGTCGACCTGATCTGGCAACACACACAGGTCCTCTCCGAGCTCAGCGAGTTATACCCGATCCTGGAGGCTGGCTCAGACCACGTGTACGCACCGCTGACAGTACTGCCACAGGTTCCGCTGGAGATTCACGGTCGGTACACACGTATGGAGATCCTCGCTGCATTCTCCGAAGGCCTTGGGGTGAAGCTTCCGCGCTGGGGAGAGGGAGTGCGTTATGTGCCAGATGCAAGGTGCGACTTGCTGGCCTTCACTCTTGACAAGACCGACGGAAACTTCTCCCCGACCACGCGTTATCGCGACTACGCGATCAGTCCGACCCTCATACACTGGGAGAGCCAGTCACGTACACGCGAAGGCAGCCGGACGGGCCAGAGGTACCAGCGGCACGAGGCTCTGCACCACTCAATCCTCCTATTCGCACGACTGCGACAGGACGATCGCGCTTTCTGGTTCCTCGGACCAGGCCGATATCGCGGGCACACGTCCGAACGTCCAATGGCCGTGACATGGGAGCTCGATCACCCACTGTCGGGCGATCTGTTCGCCGCATTTGCCGCAGCAGTCGCGTGAACAGCAGTGGCGCTCGAGGTAGCTACCGCCGAGCGGAGTAACAATGCCATTCGAGCGGTCGGCTCCGGGTGCGCAGGACCGTCCGTCAGGCCGCACGCCGGTGGTTGTGCCCCGTGCCGCGCCGGGCGAGCTGGCGCCTTCGTTGCAGTACCCGACATCCTCGTCCATATCCTGGTGGCGGCGGTCGACCATCCACAAGGTTCAGTGGTGACGAACAAGTCTGGTGGCCGTCTCCCGGGGGAGAGGCTCCTCATGACCAGGCAGCTCGAGTGGTCGGGTGCGCCGCTAGTTCCGGTTCGCGGCCGGGCAAATCGCGTCCTCGGATCATGTGGCAAGTGCAAAGGATCGAAGGCGAACTGGTGCGCCGCCGCACGAAGACGCCGGCATCCGACGCGCCACTCCCGCTACCCGAGATCTGCCAGGCGCTCAAACAGCGACGTCACATCGAACGGCAGCTCTGGTTGGCCGCAGGGGAGGCATGGGCCGGAACCGGCCTCGTCCTCACCACTCGCTACGGCGACGCGATCGACCCTCGCAACTTCCAACCTGCCTTCCGATCGAGTGTGAGCAGGGCAGGAGTCCCTGTCATGCTCGTGCACTCGACACGTCGGAGCTGCGTGAGCCTGCTCGTCGCGCTCGACGTGCACCCAAGAGTCGCTATGGCGATCCTGCGGCACAGCAGATCGCACTGACCATGGAAATCTACTCACAGGTCTCCGCAGCGTCGACCCACGAGGCCCTGCGGCGGCTGGGGGAGGCGTTCCAGTGATGGCATCGACCGCCGTTGCAGTACTTTCCTGGGGTACGGGCATGAAAGAGGCCCTCTCCCAGAACGGGAAAGGGCCTCTGACCTGTGGTGGAGCCAAGGGGACTCGAACCCCTAACCCCCTGCTTGCAAAGCAGGTGCGCTACCAATTGCGCCATGGCCCCTGGCTGCCGGACGCGTCCGGCGGGTGAAGCAAGGGAGGATCAGGACGACGTGGTGGCCTCGTCGTGCGAGACCGGGGCGTCCGGCGTCGTCACGGGCCCGGCCGAGGGGGCCGAGACGTCGTCGGTGGCCTGCGTCCACAGGTCCTGCTCGGCCTGCTGCTGCTTGGCCTTGCGTCGCAGGAAGACGATGCCGGCGACGGCTCCACCGACGAGGGCGAGACGCTTGAGCATTCGAGGGATCCTCTCCGTGGTGACGGTGATGGTGGGCCTAACAGGACTTGAACCTGTGACCTCTTCCTTATCAGGGAAGCGCTCTAACCGTCTGAGCTATAGGCCCGTCGTCACCTTCGTGCTTCCGGTCGAACCCGTCGGGATCCGACGTCTGGGCTGATGACCGGACGCGAGGGGAAACGTTACCGGATGCCCTGCACTGACTCCAAAACGGCCCCCGCCCGTGGGGGCGGGGGCCCGTCGTCCTGGAGTCGGTGTCGGTCCGCGGGACGCGGAGCACCGGACGGGTGAGTGCGTCAGTCGTCGGTGAGCGTCAGCTGCACGCCGCCGACGAGGGCGGAACAGATGTTGTAGAGGAAGGCCATGACGGTGGCGATGGCCGTCATGAGGATGACGTCGATGACACCGATGACGATCGAGAGCGACACGACGCGGCCGAAGCCGACGTAGTCCTTGATCGAGAACGGGTCGGACGTGGTCGTCTGCAGCGACTGGAGGACGCCCTCGATGTCGGTGAACACGTTCATCGTCGACAGGATCATCCACAGCACGGCCGTGAGGACGACGCCGGCGATGCCGAGCGCCACCGAGAGCAGGAAGCTCATCTTCATGACCGACCACGGGTCGACGCGGGCCACCGCCAGGCGGACGCGTCGGGGGCCCTTGGCCTTGCGGGCCGCGCCCGTGGGGCGCACCGCGGCCGTGGCCGCCGTCGCGGGCCCGGCACCGGAGCCGCCGCCGACGCGGGGCTGGGGACCGGTGCGCGTGGTGACGGCGCCGCGGGACAGCGACGTGTCACCCGGCCGGGCGGAGCGAGCCGCCCCCGACGCGCCGGACGCCCCAGACGCGCCGCTCGAGCCCGAGGAGCCGTAGTAGTCGGCACCCGACGACACCGACGCGTCTCCGGCGCCGTACCCCGTCGCCCCGAGCGGGCCGTCAGAGCTCGTCGCGCTCATGCGTCACCTCCGTTGTCACCATCGGACGAACCACCCTCGTCACCCGAGGTTTCGTCCGACGGTACGCCATCGGGCCCGGGAACCGCAGCGGGCGCACTGGGCGCCGCCGAGACCGACACGCTGCCCGTCCCCGAACCGTCGCCGGTCGTGCCGTCACCCGTCGAGGGCTCGGCGCCCTCGTCGACGGCCTCCACCTCCTTCTCGGGGTTGCGCGCGATGGCGACAACGCGGTCGTTCTTGCCCGGCTTGACGAGGATGACGCCCTGGGTGTTGCGGCCCTTGCGGGCGATGCCGGCCGTCGTCGCCCGCACGATGTTGCCGCGCTCGAAGACCACGAGCAGCTCGTCGTCACCCGTCGTCGTGAGAGCGCCGGCGAGGTCGCCGTTGCGGTCGGTGATCTTGGCGACCGCGACGCCGAGCGTGGCCCGGCCCTTGGGGTTCCACTCGGACGCGGCAGTGCGCTTGGCCATGCCGTTCTCGAAGACGACGAAGACGTCGGGCTCGGTGCCGTCCTCGATGACGGCCATCGCGAGCAGCTCGTCGCCGCCGCGGAACTTCATTCCCGTGACGCCGGAGGTCGAGCGGCCCATCGGACGCAGCTGGTTGTCGGTGGCGTGGAAGCGCACCGACATGCCCTTGCGGGACACGAGGAGCAGGTCGTCCTCGGCGCTGACGAGCGAGGCACCGACGAGCTCGTCGCCGTCGCGCAGGTTGATGGCGATGAGGCCACCCGAGCGCGGGGAGTCGTAGTCGGCCAGGCGGGTCTTCTTGACCAGGCCGGCCTTCGTCGCGAGCACGAGGTAGGGCGCGTCGTCGTACGAGCGCAGCGCCATGACCTGCGCGATCTGCTCACCGGGCTGGAATGCCAGGATGTTCGCGACGTGCTGGCCCTTGCTGTCGCGGCCGCCCTCGGGAAGCTCGTAGGCCTTGGCCCGGTAGACGCGTCCGAGGTTGGTGAAGAAGAGCAGCCAGTGGTGCGACGTGGTCGCGAAGAAGTGCTCGACCATGTCCTCGCCCCGCAGCGACGCGCCCCGGACCCCCTTGCCACCCGGCTTCTGCGCGCGGTACTGGTCCACGCGCGTCCGCTTGGCGTAGCCGCCGCGCGTGATCGTGACGACGACGTCCTCCTCGGGGATGAGGTCCTCCATCGACATGTCGCCGTCGAAGGGGATGATCTCGGTCCGACGCTCGTCGCCGTACTTGTCGACGATCGCCTGCAGCTCCTCCGACACGATCTGGCGCTGATGCTCCGGCGAGGCGAGGATCGCGTGGTACTCGTCGATGAGGGCCTGCAGCTCGTCGTGGTCGGACTGGAGCTTCTCGCGCTCGAGGGCGGCGAGGCGGCGCAGCTGCATGTTGAGGATGGCGTTGGCCTGGTCCTCGTCGATGGCGAGCAGCTCGATGAGGCCCGCGCGCGCGACGTCGACGGTGCGCGACCCGCGGATGAGGGCGATGACCTCGTCGAGCATGTCGAGGGCCTTGAGCAGACCACGCAGGATGTGGATCTCCTGCTCGGCCTTGCGCAGCCGGAACCGTGTGCGCCGGACGATGACCTCGATCTGGTGGTCGACCCAGTGCCGGATGAACCCGTCGAGCGGCAGCGTGCGCGGCACGTCGTCGACGAGGGCCAGCATGTTCGCACCGAAGGTCGTCTGCAGCTGCGTGTGCTTGTACAGGTTGTTGAGCACGACCTTGGCGACGGCGTCGCGCTTGAGGACGATGACGATGCGCAGGCCGGTGCGGCCCGAGGTCTCGTCACGGATGTCCGAGATGCCGGCGATCTTGCCGTCTTTGACGAGGTCGGCGATCTTCAGCGCGAGCATGTCGGGGTTGACCTGGTACGGCAGCTCGGTGACGACGAGGCACTGGCGGTTCTGGATCTCCTCGACGTTGACGACCGCCCGCATGATGATCGAGCCGCGGCCCGTGCGGTAGGCGTCCTCGATGCCGCGGTGGCCCATGACGAGTGAGCCGGTGGGGAAGTCGGGGCCCTTGATGATGCCGAGGAGCGCCTCGAGCAGCTCCTCCCGCGCGATGTCGGGGTGGTCGAGGTAGTACTGGGCGCCGGCGGCGACCTCGCGCAGGTTGTGCGAGGGGATCTGGGTGGCCATGCCGACGGCGATGCCGGCGGAACCGTTGACGAGCAGGTTGGGGAAGCGGCTCGGCAGGACCGCAGGCTGCATCGTCTTGCCGTCGTAGTTCGGGACGAAGTCGACGGTGTCCTGCTCGATGTCCCGGACCATCTCCATGGCGATCGGGGCCATCCGGCACTCGGTGTACCGCGGGGCGGCCGCGCCGTCGTTGCCGCGCGAGCCGAAGTTGCCCTGGCCCTGCACGAGCGGGTAGCGCAGCGACCAGTCCTGCACGAGGCGGACGAGGGCGTCGTAGATCGCCGAGTCGCCGTGCGGGTGGTAGTGACCCATGACGTCGCCGACGACGCGGGCGCACTTGTTGAACCCCCGGTCGGGCCGGTAGCCGCCGTCGTACATCGCGTAGACGATGCGGCGGTGCACCGGCTTCAGGCCGTCGCGCACGTCCGGCAGCGCGCGGGACACGATGACCGACATCGCGTACTCGATGTAGCTGCGCTGCATCTCGGTGTTGAGGTCGACCGGCTCGACGCGGTCGTGCTGGCCGGGCTCACGCGCGACGACCGCGCGTGCGTCGACGTTCTCCTCCGGGGTCTCGGTGACGTCGTCCCCGTCGGAGTCGGGCCCGATCGGCGGCTCGATGGGAGGCAGGTCGTCGCTCACGTCAGATCCTTTTGTCTGTCAGGCGGATTGGGTGCGTGGGGGAGCCGACGGCAGGACGTTTCACGTGGAACGTCACGGGCCGGCCCGCGTGGGCGGTCAGATGTCGAGGAACTTCACGTCGTGCGCGTTCTTCTGGATGAACGTGCGACGCGACTCGACGTCCTCGCCCATGAGGACGGCGAAGACCTCGTCGGCCTTGGCGGCGTCGTCGAGGGTGACCTGGAGCAGCGTCCTGGTGTTCTGGTCCATCGTCGTCTCGCCCAGCTCCTGGTAGTTCATCTCGCCGAGACCCTTGTAGCGCTGGATCGGGTTGTCCTTCGGCAGGCGCCAGCCCTTCTCCTCGCCGAGCTTCTTCAGGCCGTCACGCTCCTTGTCGGAGTAGGCGAACTGGTGGTCGGCGTTGCTCCACCGGAGGCGGAACAGCGGCGGCTGCGCGAGGTAGACGTAGCCGGCCTCGATGAGCGGGCGCATGAACCGGAACAGGAGCGTCAGCAGCAGGGTGCGGATGTGCATGCCGTCGACGTCGGCGTCGGCCATGAGGACGATCTTGTGGTAGCGCGCCTTGTCGATGTCGAAGTCCTCGCCGATGCCGGTGCCGAACGCGGAGATGAGCGCCTGCACCTCGTTGTTGGCGAGGATCTTGTCGATGCGGGCCTTCTCGACGTTGAGGATCTTGCCGCGGATCGGCAGGATCGCCTGCGTGTGCGGGTTGCGGGCCTGCGTCGCCGAGCCGCCCGCGCTGTCGCCCTCGACGATGAACACCTCGGAGATGCTCGGGTCCTTGCTCTGGCAGTCCTTCAGCTTGCCCGGCAGGCCGCCGGACTCGAGCAGGCCCTTGCGACGCGTCGCCTCACGGGCCTTGCGGGCGGCCATCCGTGCGGCGGCGGCCTGCACCGACTTGCGGACGATGTCCTTGCCCTCGTTGGGGTGCGCCTCGAGCCAGTGGCCGAACTCGTCGGTCATGGCGCGCTGGACGAAGCCCTTGACCTCGGAGTTGCCGAGCTTGGTCTTGGTCTGGCCCTCGAACTGCGGCTCGCCGAGCTTGACCGAGATGACGGCCGTCAGGCCTTCGCGCACGTCGTCGCCGGTGAGGTTCTCGTCCTTGTCCTTGAGGATGTTCTGCCGGCGCGCGAAGTCGTTGACGAGCTTGGTCAGCGCCGCGCGGAAGCCCTCCTCGTGGGTGCCGCCCTCGTGGGTGTTGATGTTGTTGGCGTAGGTGTGGACCGACTCGGAGTAGGCCGTGGTCCACTGCATCGCCAGCTCGAGCGAGAGCATCCGCTCCTCGTCCTCGACCTCGAGGGAGATGACGTCGGGGTGGACCGGCTCGCTGCGCTTGCTGCTGTTGATGTGGTTGACGTAGTCGACGAGGCCGCCGTCGTACCGGTAGGTGACCTTCTTGGCGGTGACGGTCTTCTTCTCGCCGGCGGGGGCCGACGCGTGGGAGCCGTCCTCGCTGTCCGGGTCGGCCTCGACCTCGGTGAGGTCGGACTCGAGCTCGTCGAGGTCGACGTCGTCGTCGGCCGTGGCCTGCACCCGCTCGTCGGTGAGGCTGATCGTCAGGCCCTTGTTGAGGAAGGCCGTCTGCTGGAACCGGGCGCGCAGCGTCTCGAAGTCGTAGTCGACCGACTCGAAGATGTCGGAGTTGGCCCAGAAGGTGATCGTCGTGCCGGTCTCGTCGGTGGCCTCCTCCTGGCGCAGCGGCCCGTCGGGCACGCCCATCGTGAAGCTCATCCGGTGCACGTGGCCCTTCTGGCGGACCGCCGCCTTCAGGGTCTTGGACAGGGCGTTGACGACCGAGGAGCCGACACCGTGCAGGCCACCGGAGACCTTGTAGCCGCCACCGCCGAACTTTCCGCCCGCGTGCAGCTGGGTCAGGACGAGCTCGACGGCGCTGATCTTCTCGACCGGGTGGATGTCGGTGGGGATGCCGCGACCGTCGTCCTTGACCCGCACGCCACCGTCGGCCAGGAGGGTGACGTCGATGGTGGTGGCGTAGCCGGCCAGCGCCTCGTCGACGGAGTTGTCGACGATCTCGTAGACGAGGTGGTGCAGGCCGCGAGGGCCGGTGGAGCCGATGTACATGCCCGGACGCTTGCGCACCGCCTCGAGGCCCTCGAGGACCGTGATCGCGCTCGCGTCGTAGTCGACGCCGTTGGGCCGGAGGTCGGCGGGTGGCTCGGCCGCGGAGGGGGCGGAGGTGGTGCCGACTGTCGATGCCGCGGCGTCGATGGGATTCTGGGGCGTCTGGTCGGCCTCGGACACGTCTCTCCTCTTCGCACGTCGACGCGGACGCCTCGTGAACCTGGGCGACACGCGTCCGCGTCACCGGTCGGTGACATCGGGACGGCTCGCCCCGTGTCAGACGGCACGGTCGAGCCGAGTCCCCTTCATCTTACCGGTCCGCGCGGCGCGACCGTGCCCCGCAGACGCCCGGGAGGGCCACTTTCCGGCCCGAAACCCCGTTGATCCGGGGGGAGGATCACGACCCGGCCTCCCAGCGCGCCTCAGGTGCCTTCTCACGACGTGGCGGATCGCGAGGTAGCGGCCCGGACCGGGCGTCTCAACCCTCGGAGAGGGTCCGCTCGAAGAGGGAGTGGATGGCCTCGGGCAGGTGCGGCTCGGCCACCGTGACGTTGCAGCCCACCTCGTCGCAGACGACCGAGTAGACGTAGGCGTCGGGGTAGTCGCGCTCGACCGCGGCGGCGATGCGCTGGAGGGTCGGCGCCGCGAGGAGGTGCTGCCAGTCCCGCGCGTCGCGCTCGGGCAGCTCGCCGATCGTCAGCGACCGCTCGCGGACCCGCCCGGCGAAACCTCCGCTGCGCCGGAGCACGAGCGCCGCATCGGCGCCGGGAGCCTCGCCGTGCCCCGGGTCGCGCGGCGTCGGCGCCTCCTCGCCGGCTCCGCCCGAGCCGGTGTCGGCCGGCGCGGGTACCCCCCCGGCCGACGCGAGCACCCCGACCTGCTCCCAGGCGTCGCGGACGGCGACGTGCTGGACCGAGCCGTCGCCGTGCGCGGCCGCCGCCGCGTCGACGGTCAGGGCCGCGAAGGTGGCGAAGTCGCAGTCGGCCTTGATCCCGTCGCCCGTCACGACGGAGTACCAGACGTGACCGGCGTCCTCCCAGGCGTTGCCACCGATGGCGAGCGCCGCGAGGACGAAGGCCCGGTTGGGGATGCCGGAGTTGATGTGGACGCCGCCGTTGTCGTCCTCGGCGTCGACGTAGTGGTCCATGTGGGCGGGCTGGGGGTCCTTGCCGAGTCGCGGGTCGTCGTAGGCGGTGCCGGGGTGGTGCATGTCGCGCAGGGCCCGGCCCTTGACCGAGGGGTTGAGCAGGTCGGCCCCGACGAGCCAGTCCGCCTCCTCGGCCTTCTGCCCGAGCTGGTGCTGCTTGACGAGCACGCCGAAGACGTCCGAGATCGACTCGTTGAGCGCGCCGGACTGCCCCTGGTACAGCAGGCCGGCCGTGTGCTCGGTGACGCCATGGGCCAGCTCGTGGCCGATGACGTCGAGGCTCTTGGTGAACCGCTCGAAGATGACGCCGTCGCCGTCGCCGAACACCATCTGGGTGCCGTCCCAGAAGGCGTTGTCGTAGTTGCGGCCGTAGTGCACCGTGGCGAGCAGCGGCATGCCCTTGCCGTCGAGGGAGTCGCGCTCGTAGGCCTGCCACCACAGCTGCCACGTCGCGCCGAGCCCGTCGTACGCCTCGTTGACGGCGTCGTCGGAGCTCGGCGCCGCACCCTCGCCACGGACCGTCGTGCCCGGCGTGGTCTGGGTGCCCTTCGCGTCGCTGATGGTCCGCTCCGGGCCGGCGGCAGAGGTGTCGGCCGCCTCCGGGCGGCGGCGCGGGGCACGCCGCGTGGTCGCGTGGGCCGTCGGCGTCCGGCGTGCCCGGCGCACCGACTCGTCGTGCACGAGCGCCTCGCGAGCCACCTGCGCCACGGCGGGCTCGGCACTGCGGGCCAGCTCCTCGAGGATGTACGGCGGGATGATGCTGCAGCGCTGGTGCGTCGGGTGCGTCGCGTGCTCCTGGTGCGTCGGGCTCATGGGGCCAGTCTGCGCCGCGTCACCGACAGCCGCCCGCCGAGCGCCACCCACCTCAGCCGTAGGTGTCACGGGGACCGCGGGAGTCGGGGGAGCGGCGCGAACCCCGGCTCCACGAGGGCGCGCTCGGGCCGACGACGCGCAGCTGGCTGACCGCCCCGACGCCGACCTCCTCCTCGATCCGCGCGAGCAGGGAGGAGGCCAGCAGCCGCATCTGCGTCGCCCAGGCCGTCGAGTCGGCCCGGACCGTGAGGACGCCGTCGACGAAGGTCGCCGGTTCGACGTGGGAGGCGATGTCCGGTCCGACGATCTGCGCCCACCGACCCATGACCGACCCCACGGCGACGTCGACCCGCCAGCCGCGGTCGAGCAGGAGCCGGTCCAGCTGGTCGCCGAGCAGCGTCGGGTCGCGGCCGTCGCGGTCCGAGCCGGACAGGGTCGGTTCGCCGACCGGGCGTCGCCGCTTGCGCGGCTTCATCCCGGGGCGCAGACCCTTGTCCGCCGCAGCGGCGCGCGCCCGGGCGAGGGCGGACGCGGCGGCGTCGGCGATCCGCGTGTCGGTGTCCGTGCGGCCGGGTTCGGCGCCCTCGACCTCCTCGGAGAGGTCGTCGCGCCCGGGCTCGTCACCGCCGGGCCCGTCCGGCCGGACGGCGTCGGCGCCGGCATCTCCCATGCCGCCCGCGTCACTCACCGGCCGGCTCCCTCTCGTCCTGCGTGAACGCCGCGCACGCCGCCACTGCACCGAGCTCGACGGCGAAGGTGGCGCCGCGCTCGCGCAGCCGGTCCGGCACGTCCGCCCCGACCGCCGCGGTGATGAGGACCTGCTCGCAGTCGTCGACGAGGGCGGCCAGCCGCTCGCGCCGACCCGAGTCGAGCTCGGCGAAGACGTCGTCGAGCACGAGGACGGGGTCGTCACCGAGGTCGCGGCGCAGCAGGTGGTAGGCCGCGAGCCGCAGCCCCAGGGCGAACGACCACGACTCGCCGTGGCTCGCGTAGCCCTTCGCGGGCAGCTCGCCGAGGGACAGGACGAGGTCGTCGCGGTGCGGCCCCACGAGCGTGACGCCGCGCTCGACCTCGCTGCCGCGCAGCTGGGCCAGGGTGTCGAGCATCCCGCTGCGCAGCTCCTCCGCCTCAGGCACCTCGCCGGCCGCGATCCGCGCGCCGAGCTCCTCGTGCAGGGAGCTGCGGTAGGTGGCCCGGGCGTTCGAGGCGGCCGCGCTCACGGCGTCGTAGCACTCGGCGAGGTCGGGCACGAGGTCGCGCAGCAGCCGCAGCCGTGCGTAGACCAGCTGCGAGCCGACGGTCGCGAGGTGCTCGTCCCACACCCCGAGCGTGTGCAGCGCCGACTCGCGCGCCTCGTCGCTGCCGGCGTCACCGGGGCGCGGCCGGTACCGGCCGCCCTTGCGCAGCACCGGAGCCGCCGACTTCAGCAGGGCGTTGCGCTGGCGCAGGATCTTGTCGTAGTCCGAGCGGACGCCCTGCCACCGAGGCTGACGCTGGACGAGGAGCTCGTCGAGGAAGCGACGCCGCTCCGAGGGGTCGCCCTTGACGAGGGCGAGGTCCTCCGGCGCGAAGAGCACCGTGCGCACCGTGCCCAGGACGTCCCTCGGGCGCACGGGCGACCGACCGAGGCGCGCCCGGTTGGCCCGGCCGGGAGTGATCTCCAGCTCGACGAGGGTCTCCCGGTCCTCGCGCACGACCGCGCCGCGGATCACCGCCTGCGAGGCCCCGAACCGCACGAGCGGCTGGTCGGTCGCGACGCGGTGCGAGCCCAGCGTCGCGAGGTAGCCGATCGCCTCGACGAGGTTGGTCTTGCCCTGTCCGTTGAGCCCGACCAGCGTCGTGACCCCGGGCGTCAGCGCGAGCTCGGCGCTCGGGTAGCTGCGGAAGTCCTTGAGGGTCAGGTGGCGGACGTGCACGTCAGGATGGCCGGCTCTCGGGTGCGGGGACCGTCCCCGCCCGGCAGGATCCTGCCGACCGGGGCGCGGTGCCTCAGGCCGAGGTGTCCTCGGTGCCGGAGGTGGGGCCGCCGCCGGGCTGGCCCCCACCGGTCGAGCCGGTGCCCGAGGACGGGCCGGCCGTCGCGGCGTCGGTGTCGGCGGCGCTCGGGTGTGCCGGGGCGCTCTCCTTCTCGCGGGCGGCCGCGGGGGCGGGCACGGTCGAACCCTCGGCGCCGGTGCGGCGACGCAGCTCCTCGCCCTCGGCGATGGTCATCACCTGGTGGCCGCCGAACTGGCCGCGCAGGGCGGCGACCGCCTGCATCGTCGGGGAGCTCTGCTGGCGCGAGGCGAACCGGGCGAACAGCGAGCTGGAGATGACCGGCATCGGCACGCCCAGCGCGATGGCCTCCTCGACGGTCCACCGGCCCTCGCCGGAGTCGTTGGTGTAGTCGGAGACGTCGTCGAGGTGCGGGTTCTCCTCGAGCGCCTTGACCATGAGGTCGAGAAGCCACGAACGCACGACGGTGCCGCGGCTCCAGGCCTTGAAGGCGCCGGGGACGTCCTTGACGATGTCCTTCTTCTCGAGCAGCTCGTAGCCCTCGGCGTAGGCGGCCATGAGGCCGTACTCGATGCCGTTGTGGACCATCTTCGTGTAGTGGCCGGCACCGACCTCACCGGCGTGGACGAACCCCTCCTCGCGCGGGCCCTCCGGGCGCAGGGCGTCGAAGATCGGCATGGCCCGCTCGACCCACTTCTCCTCACCGCCGCACATGAGGCCGTAGCCGTTCTCCAGGCCCCAGATGCCGCCGCTGACACCGCAGTCGACGTAGCCGATGTTCTTCTCGCCGAGCAGGTCCGCGTTCTCGAAGTCGTCGGTGAAGCGGGAGTTGCCCCCGTCGATGACGAGGTCGCCGGCGTCGAGGAGCTCACCGAGCTCGGCGACGGTCTTCCGCGTGGGGTCGCCCGACGGGACCATGACCCACACGACGCGCGGGGCCTCGAGGGCCTCGACGAGGTCGGGCAGCGAGTCGACGTCGCGCACGTCGGGGTTGAAGTCGAAGCCGATGACCTCGTGACCCGCGCGGCGCAACCGCTCCCGCATGTTGCCGCCCATCTTGCCGAGACCGATCAGACCGAGCTGCATGTCGGGAGCCTTTCTGCACAGGGTGGGGAGAGTCACAAGCGGTTCGAGG
>NZ_JBNDHY010000028.1:0-38414 GCF_056755315.1 Monashia sp. HAY1-2A | reverse complement strand
CGAACATGGCCGAGTGCCACCCGGTCGCCTACCAGTGGGTGACCGAGGCCCGTCTCAAGGGCGCGAAGGTCATCCACGTCGACCCGCGGTTCACCCGCACGTCGGCGACGGCCGACAAGCACATCCCGATCCGGGCCGGCAGCGACGTCGTGCTGCTCGGCGCGCTCATCAACCACATCCTGACGCGCGAGCTGTATTTCAAGGAGTACGTCGTCGCGTACACGAACGCCGCGACGCTCGTCAGCGAGACGTTCCGGGACACCGAGGACCTCGACGGCCTCTTCTCCGGCTACGACGAGGAGAAGGGCTCGTACGAGCCGAGCACGTGGGCCTACGCGGCGGGCTCGGACGACGAGGACGGGTCGCCGGGCACCATCGGCGGCCCGGCCGCCGCTCACGAGAGCGGCGGCGGCGGGCACGAGCACGGCCACAGCAAGTCCGAGCGCGCGGCCGGTGACGAGCACGGCTCCGGCGGACCGGCGCTCGAGCACGCGAGCGTGCTGCGCGACGAGTCGCTGCAGGACCCGCGGTGCGTCTTCCAGATCCTCAAGAAGCACTACGCCCGCTACACCCCGGAGATGGTCGCCGACACGTGCGGCGTCAGCGTCGACGACTTCGCCTACCTGGCCAAGGCCGTCACCGAGAACAGCGGCCGCGACCGCACCACGGCGTTCGTCTACGCCGTCGGCTGGACCCAGCACACGCTCGGCGCCCAGTTCATCCGCACCGCGGCCATCATCCAGCTGCTGCTCGGCAACATGGGCCGTCCGGGCGGCGGCATCATGGCGCTGCGCGGCCACGCCAGCATCCAGGGATCGACCGACATCCCGACGCTCTACAACATCCTCCCCGGCTACCTCGCGATGCCGGTCGTCGGCCTCCACGACACGTGGGAGGACTACGTGGGCGCCATCGGCAGCAAGTCCCAGAAGGGCTTCTGGGCCAACGCCGACACCTACGCCGTCAGCCTGCTCAAGGCGTGGTGGGGCAAGGCCGCGACCGCCGAGAACGACTGGTGCTTCGACTACCTGCCCCGGCTCTCGGGCGCGCACGGCACGTACCAGACGACGATGGCGATGCTCGAGGACCAGGTCGAGGGCTACTTCCTCCTCGGCCAGAACCCGGCCGTCGGCTCGGCCCACGGCCGCATGCAGCGCCAGGCGATGTCGCACCTCAAGTGGCTCGTCGTGCGCGACTTCGCGATGATCGAGTCGGCCACGTTCTGGAAGGACGGCCCGGAGATCGCGACGGGCGAGATGCGTCCTGAGGACATCCGGACCGAGGTGTTCTTCCTGCCCGCGGCGGCCCACACCGAGAAGTCCGGCTCGTTCACGCAGACCCAGCGGATGCTCCAGTGGCACCACAAGGCGGTGGCGCCGCCCGGTGAGGCGCAGAGCGAGCTGGAGTTCTTCTACGAGCTCGGCCGGCGCATCCGCGAGATCCTCGCCGACTCGACCGACCCGCGCGACCGGCCGCTGCTCGACCTGACGTGGGACTACCCGCTCGACGCCGACGGCGAGATCGACGCCGAGGCCGTGCTCGCCGAGGTCAACGGCCGCCACCTCACGGGCGACAAGGCCGGACAGCCGCTGTCGTCGTACACCGAGATGAAGGCCGACGGCTCGACCGACGGCGGCTGCTGGATCTACACCGGCGTCTACGCAGACGGCAAGAACCAGGCCGCCAACCGCCGACCCGGCCGCGAGCAGGACCTCACCGCCCTCGACTGGGGCTGGGCGTGGCCGGCCAACCGCCGCATCCTCTACAACCGGGCCTCGGCCGACCCCGAGGGCCACCCGTGGAGCGAGCGCAAGAAGTACGTGTGGTGGGACGCCGACGCCGGGAAGTGGACGGGGCACGACGTGCCGGACTTCCCGCCGACGAAGGCGCCGACGTTCCGGCCCGAGCCGGGCACCGGCGGCCCGGACGGCCTCGCCGGCGACGACCCGTTCATCATGCAGGCCGACGGCAAGGGCTGGCTCTTCACGCCCAAGGGCATGCTCGACGGTCCGCTGCCCACGCACTACGAGCCGCAGGAGTCGCCGGTCCGCAACCCGCTCTACACGCAGCAGTCCAACCCGGCCCGCCGGGTCTTCCCCCGCAAGGACAACCTGTGGAGCCCGTCCGCGGGCGAGCCGGGGTCCGACGTGTACCCGTACGTCTTCACGACCTACCGGCTCACCGAGCACCACACCGCGGGCGGCATGAGCCGGTGGCTGCCGTACCTGTCCGAGCTGCAGCCGGAGTTCTTCTGCGAGGTCTCGCCCGAGCTCGCGAAGGAGCGCGGGCTCGAGCCCGGTGGCTGGGCCACGATCGTGTCGGCCCGCACCGCGATCGAGGCGCGGGTCCTGGTCACCGAGCGCATGACGCCGCTCGTCATCCGCGGCCGCACCGTCCACCAGGTCGGGCTGCCGTACCACTGGGGCGTCGGCAGCGACGCCGTTGTCAGCGGTGACGCCGCCAACGACCTGCTCGGGATCGCCCTCGACCCGAACGTGCAGATCCAGGAGAGCAAGGCCGGCTCGTGCGACATCGTGCCGGGACGGCGTCCGACCGGGGAGGCGCTGCTGCGCCTCGTCGCCGAGTACCAGTCGCGCGCCGGCTCGACCGTCATGACGGGCAACGAGCTGCGCACCGGGCACCCGGGGTCCGTCCCCGAGCCGAAGGAGGGCTGAGGCATGGGTTTCTGGCGCAACCAGCTGTCGGGGCCGACCGACCCCGCGAGCGACGCCGCGTGGGACCGCCCGGAGCCGCGCAAGGGGTTCTTCACCGACACCTCGATCTGCATCGGCTGCAAGGCCTGCGAGGTCGCGTGCAAGGAGTGGAACGCCATCCCCGAGGACGGCCTCGACCTGCTCAACCAGTCCTACGACAACACCGGCGCGCTCGGGGCGAGCACCTGGCGCCACGTCGCGTTCGTCGAGCAGACGAGCGAGCGCATCGAGCAGGCCCGCGAGTCGGGGCGACGCCTCGTCCAGCTCGGGATGCCGACCCTGCGCACGGGGGACGAGCCGGCCCCGACCGGTGGCGGGGGCACCGCCACCGCGACGCTGGAGGCGCCCGGCGACGTGCGGTCCGGCGCCGCCGCCGGGCCGGGGCCCACCGACACCGCCGTGCCGGACGTCCGGTGGCTCATGGCGTCGGACGTGTGCAAGCACTGCACCCACGCGGCGTGCCTCGACGTGTGCCCGACGGGGTCGCTGTTCCGCACCGAGTTCGGCACCGTCGTCGTGCAGGACGACGTGTGCAACGGGTGCGGGTACTGCGTGGCCGCCTGCCCGTTCGGGGTCATCGAACGGCGCCGGGGCGACGAGGGCCACGAGGGCGGACGCCGCTCGCACGGCATCAGCATCGGCTCGGCAGGTGCCGACCCGGCCCACAACGGCGAGGTCAAGAACGTCGGCATCGCCCAGAAGTGCACGCTGTGCTACGACCGCCTCGGGGCCGGGCAGACACCCGCGTGCGCCCAGGCCTGCCCGACGACCTCGATCAAGTTCGGCGACCTCGACGACATGCGCGCCACCGCACGGGCCCGCGTCGCCGAGCTGCACGGCCTCGGCTACACCGAGGCGCGGCTCTACGGCACCGACGAGAACGACGGGGTCGGCGGCACCGGGTCGGTGTTCCTCCTGCTCGACGAGCCCGAGGTCTACGGGCTGCCGCCGGACCCGCGCGTAACCACGGCCGACCTGCCCGACATGTTCCGCAAGGCCGGGTACGCGGGACTGGCGATGCTCGGCATGGCCGCGGCCGCGTTCGTCGGGAGGAAGCGATGACGACCAACCCGTTCGACGCCGACCGCCCGCCCGAGCGCGAGCGCCGGCGTGACCCGGCGACCCACGGCAACGCCCGTGACACCGCCGGGCACGACGGCGGCCGCCGGCGCCGCGACGAGTCGCTCATGGTCCCGGACGTCCGGTTCGACAGCTACTACGGCCGGCACGTCGTCAAGCCCGCGCCGTGGGAGAAGGAGGTCGCCGCGTACCTGTTCCTCGGCGGCGTCGCCGGCGGGTCGGCGCTGCTCGGGGCCGGCGGCAAGGTGCTCGGCTACCCGGCGCTGCGCCGGGCGGGCCGCATCGGTGCGGTCGCAGCCGCGGCCCTCGGCGGTGCGGCGCTCGCCAAGGACCTCGGCAAGCCGAGCCGCGGCCTCAACATGCTGCGCACCGTCAAGCTCACCTCGCCGATGTCGGTCGGCTCGTGGATCCTTACCGCCTTCGGGGGCTTCTCCGGCCTGGCCCTCGCCACCGAGCTGGGTCAGGCGCTGCTCGAGCGTCGTTCCGGCACAGGGCGGCCCGGCACCGCGGTCGCCCGCGTCTCCCGGGTGCTCGCGGTCGCCGACGGGCCGGCCACGGCCGGCTCCGCGCTCTTCGCGCCGCCGCTCGCGGCCTACACCGCGGTGCTCCTCGCCGACACCGCGACCCCGACCTGGCACGAGTCCTACCGCGAGCTGCCGTTCGTCTTCGTCAGCTCGGCGAACGCCGCCGCGTCGGGCCTGGCCCTGCTCACCGTGCCGGCCCGGCAGAACGGTCCCGCCCGGCGGCTGGCCGCCCTCAGCGCCCTCGTCGAGACGCTCGCCTTCGAGCGGATGCAGCGCGAGCTCGGGCCGATGCTCGCCGAGCCGCTGCGCACCGGCAGGGCCGCCCGTCTGCTCCGGGCCAGCACGGTGCTGACCGTCGCCGGCGCCGTCGGTGCCGTCACCGTGGGACGGACCCGCGTCGGTGCCGCCCTGAGCGGTTTGGCCCTGATGGCCGGATCGGCGTGCACTCGGTTCGGCGTCTTCGAGGCGGGTATGGCCTCCGCGATCGACCCGAAGTACACGGTCGAGCACCAACGCGAGCGTCTCGAACGCCGCCGCGCCGCCGGCGTCGTCGACGACGCGATCACCACGGCGCGCTAGACGCGCACCGACGACGCAGGGAGGCGCCGCCGGAGGACCGGAAGGGGAATGCCGTGAGCAGGACCGACAGCGATCCGGTGACGAGGACCCGAGGCGCCAACCGCTGGGTCATCCTCGTCTGTGCCGTCCTCGTGCAGCTGGCCATCGGCTCCGTCTACGCGTGGAGCGTCTTCGCCAAGGCGATGCAGAGCGACGCCGCGTTCGGATGGTCGAAGTCGAAGGCCGCCGTGCCGTTCAGCGTCGTCATCGGGATGATCTTCATCGGCAGCTACGTCGGCGGCCGGCTCCAGGACGCCCGCGGGCCGCGCGTCGTCGCGATGACCGGAGGGGTCATCTACGCCGTCGGCGTCATCCTCGCCTCCTTCGCCCAGTCGCCGGACGCCTTCTGGCTGGTCGTCCTCGGGTACGGCGTCATCGGCGGGTTCGGCCTCGGGATGGTCTACATCGTGCCGATCGCCATGCTGCAGAAGTGGTTCCCGGACAAACCGGGCCTCATCACCGGCCTCGCGGTCGCGGGGTTCGGGTTCGGGGCGGTCGTCACCGCCCCCGTCGGGCAGGCCCTGATCGACCACACGCCGAGCGTCCCGACGAAGGCCTTCCTCTGGCTCGGCATCGGGTACCTCGTCATCCTCCTCGTGTGCACGTCGGTGTTCCGCAACCCGGCAGCCGTGCCCGACACCACCACGGAGTCGGCCGCCACGGCCGTGTCCGCTGACACGGGCACGGGCACGGCCTCCCGCGACTTCACGCCGAGCGAGGCGATGCACACCCCGCAGTGGTACCTGCTCACCGGCATCCTCACGATGAGCGTCACCGCCGGCATCTCGCTCATCGCCGTGGCCGCCGGCACGGCCAGCGACGTCGCCGGCTACTCGACCGCGGCGGCTGCCGCGCTCGTCGGCGTGCTGGGCCTCTTCAACGGCGGAGGCCGCATCTTCTGGGGCTGGCTGTCCGACCTCGTCGGCAAGATGCCGGCGTTCCTCGGCATCCTCGGGATCCAGGCCGTGTGCCTGCTGCTCATCCCGCACGCGTCGAACAAGGCGCTGTTCGCCGTCCTCGCCGCCCTCGTGTACCTCTGCTACGGGGGCGCGTTCGGCACCATGCCCTCGACGGCCGGGCGGTTCTTCGGGGTGCGCAACGTCGGAGCGATCTACGGCCTCATGCTCATCGGCTGGAGCATCGGCGGCGTCGTCGGCCCGCTCCTCATCGCCTCGCTCATCGGCAGCGAGAAGGCCTACACGCTCGGGTTCAGCGTCATCGGCATCATCACCCTCGTCGCGCTGGTCCTGCCGCTCGTGACCCGGCCGCCCCGCCACGACCGCCGGCCGGCAGCTGCCGACGGTACCGGCACCACCGGCACGACCGGCGCCACCGGCGCCACGGCGGCGTCCGGGCGGGACAGGCTGCGTCGCCACTGACGCGGACCGTCCGCTGGGTACGGTGAGGGCGTGCACGTCGTCGCCACCGCCGGCCACGTCGACCACGGCAAGTCGACCCTGGTGCGCGCCCTCACCGGCATCGAGCCGGACCGCTGGGCCGAGGAACGGCGCCGCGGCCTGACGATCGACCTCGGCTATGCGTGGACGACCCTGCCGTCCGGGGCGTCCGTCGCCTTCGTCGACGTCCCCGGTCACGAGCACTTCGTCGGCAACATGCTGGCCGGTCTGGGCCCGGCCCCGGCCGTCGTCCTCGTCGTCGCCGCGGACGAGGGGTGGCGGCGGCAGTCGGCCGAGCACCTCGCCGCCGTCGACGCGCTCGGGCTGCGGCACGGGCTCGTCGTCGTCACGCGCGCCGACCTCGCCGACCCGGGGCCGGCTCGTGCCGACGCCCTCGAGCGGGTGCGGGCGACCTCGCTCGCCGGCTGCGAGGCGGTCGCCGTGTCGGCCCGGACCGGCGAGGGGCTCGACGACGTGCGGGCCGCCCTCGACCGGCTCGTCGCGTCGCTGCCCGCACCGGACACCGGGGCCCGCCTGCGCCTCTGGGTCGACCGGTCCTTCACGGTGCGGGGCGCCGGGACGGTGGTCACCGGCACGCTCGGCGCCGGGACGGTCCGCGTCGGCGACGAGCTGCTCGTGCAGCGCGCCGACGGAGCCCACGCCCGCGTCACCGTGCGCGGGCTGCAGAGCCAGGAGCAGCCCGCCCACGCCGTCGGCCCCGTGAGCCGGGTCGCCGTCAACCTCCGTGGGCTCGGGGCCGACCAGGTGGGCCGCGGGGACGCCCTCGTGACGCCGCACGCGTGGCGGACGACGGACTCGGTCGACGTGCGGCTCGAGCGTGGCGACGCCGTCCGCTCCGGACCCGGACGCATCCCCGCGAACCTCATGCTCCACGTCGGCTCGCTCGCCGTGCAGGTGCGCACGCGACCGCTCGGCGGCGACGCCGTCCGCCTCACCCTCCCGGCGCCGCTCGCCCTCACGGCGGGGGACCGGCTCGTCCTTCGCGACCCCGGGTCGCGGCACGTCGTCGGGGCGCTCGTCGTCGACGCCGACCCGCCGCCGCTGCGCCGCCGCGGTGCCGCGGTCCGGCGCGCCGAGGCCGTCGCCGGCATGAGCGGCACCCCGGACCTCGCCGCCGAGGTCGCCCGGCGCGAGGCGATGGCCACCTCCGACGCGGCAGCCCTCGGGCTCCCGGTGCCCGAGGACGGAGCGAGCGCCGACGGCGTGGCACGCCGGGGCCGGTGGCTCGTCGCCGACGCGGCGTGGCAGCAGTGGGGGCGGCGGTTGCACGCCGCTTCGGTCGCCCGCGCCGACGCCGACCCGCTCGACCCGACGCTCACTCTCGAGGCCGCGCGCGCGGCGTCCGGCGCCCCGGACCGCACCCTCGTCCCCGACCTCGCGGGCTCCGTCGGGCTCGACGTCCACGACGGCCGGGTCGGCCTGCCGGGCCGCACCGCCGAGCTGGGGGACCGGGCCGAGGAGGGCCTGCGCCGCATCGAGGCCCGGCTCGCCGACGAGCCGTTCGCGGCCCCCGAGCAGAAGGAGCTCGACGCGGCCGGCCTCGGGGGCCGCGAGGTGGCCGCGGCCGTGCGAGCCGGCCGGCTGCTGCGCCTGACCGGGGTGCCCGACGACGTCTACCTCCAGCCGATCGCGCCGGCCCGGGCCATGCGGGTCCTCGCCGGCCTGCCGCAGCCGTTCACGACGAGCGAGGCGCGGGTCGCGCTCGCCTCGACGCGCCGCACCGTCGTCCCGCTGCTCGAGCACCTCGACGCCCGGGGGTGGACCCGCCGCGTCGACGGCACGCACCGCGAGGTGCGACGCTGAGACCCTCGTGGAAGGAGCCGACATGGACCCCCGACCGCCGCTGCCGCCGTTCACGGAGGACACCGCCCGCCAGAAGGTGCAGGCGGCCGAGGACGCCTGGAACACGCGCGACCCTGACCGGGTCGCCGGCGCCTACAGCGAGGACACCGTGTGGCGCAACCGTGACGAGCACCTCGTCGGGCGCGCCGAGGTCACCGAGTTCCTGCGGCGCAAGTGGGCCCGGGAGCTGGACTACCGGCTGCGCAAGAACCTCTGGGCCTTCGAGGGCAACCGGATCGCCGTGCGGTTCCAGTACGAGTCCCGCGACCCCGAGGGCCGGTGGTGGCGCTCGTACGGCAACGAGCTGTGGGAGTTCGACGACCTGGGGTACATGCGTCGGCGGGAGGCGAGCATCAACGACGTCCGCATCGACGAGGGCGACCTGCGGGTCACCCCCGGCGAGGGCGAGCTGCCGCCCTTCTGAGCACCGACGCGGTGACGCCCCGGGCACTGTCCCCGGCGCATGGCAGGGTGGTCGGTGATGGCTGACGTGCTCGACCGCTTCTCCCCGGCCACCGCGGAGTGGTTCCGGAGCAGCTTCAGTGCGCCCACCACCGCCCAGACCGGCGCCTGGGAGGCCATCTCGTCCGGACGTCACTGCGTCGTCGTCGCCCCGACCGGCTCGGGCAAGACGCTCTCGGCCTTCCTCTGGGCCATCGACCGGATGGCGAGCGAGCCGGTGCCCGAGGAGCGGCTCGAGCGGTGCCGCGTCCTCTACGTGTCGCCGATGAAGGCGCTGGCCGTCGACGTCGAACGCAACCTCCGCGCGCCGCTCGTCGGCATCGGGCACGCGGCCACCCGGCTGGGCCTTCCGGTCCCCGACATCGGTGTCAGCGTGCGCTCCGGCGACACCCCCGCGAACGAGCGGCGCGCCTTCGCGCGGACACCGAGCGACATCCTCATCACGACGCCCGAGTCGCTGTTCCTCATGCTCACCTCGTCGGTCCGCGAGGCACTCAGGGGCATCGAGACCGTCATCGTCGACGAGGTCCACGCCGTCGCCGGAACCAAGCGCGGTGCCCACCTCGCGCTGAGCCTCGAGCGCCTCGACGCCGTCCTGCCCAGGCCGGCCCAGCGCGTCGGGCTGTCGGCCACGGTCCGGCCGGTCGAGGAGGTCGCGCGCTACCTCGCCGGTGGGCGTCCGGTCGACATCGTGCAGCCGGCCTCGACGAAGCAGTGGGACCTCGACGTCGTCGTGCCCGTGCCCGACATGGCCGAGCTGTCCGCAGCGACGGCCGAGATCTCCCCGGGCGTCCCCGACCTGTCCGGCCCCGCAGCGGGCAACGCCCCGCAGGCGAGCATCTGGCCGCACGTCGAGGAACGCATCGTCGACCTCATCGCCGACCACCGCTCGACGCTCGTCTTCGCCAACTCGCGTCGCCTCGCCGAGCGGCTGACCTCCCGGCTCAACGAGATCTGGGAGGAGCGGCTCGCCGAGGAGGAGAGCCTGCCGGGGCCCGGCGCGGCCCTGGGCGCGGTGGCCACGGGCGTCGCGGCCGCGAAGCACCCACCCGCGCAGATCATGGCGCAGTCCGGGGCCTCGCGCGGCGCGCCCGCGGTGCTGGCCCGCGCGCACCACGGGTCCGTGAGCAAGGAGCATCGCGCCGCCATCGAGGAGGACCTCAAGGCCGGTCGCCTGCCCGCCGTCGTCGCCACGAGCAGCCTCGAGCTCGGCATCGACATGGGCGCCGTGGACCTCGTCGTGCAGGTCGAGTCGCCGCCGTCGGTCGCGAGCGGTCTGCAACGCGTCGGGCGTGCCGGCCACCAGGTGGGTGCCGTGAGCCAGGGCGTGCTCTTCCCGAAGTTCCGGGGAGACCTCGTGCAGACCGCCGTCGTCGTCGAACGGATGCGCTCGGGCGACATCGAGTCGCTGCGCGTACCGGCCAACCCCGTCGACGTCCTCGCCCAGCACGTCGTCGCGATGTGCGCCATGGACGACTGGACCGTCGGCGACCTCGAGGGTCTCGTGCGACGCACCGCGAGCTTCGCCGCGCTGCCGCGGACGGTCCTCGAGGCGACCCTCGACATGCTCGCCGGCCGGTACCCGTCCGACGAGTTCGCCGAGCTGCGACCGCGCATCGTGTGGGACCGCGTCACCGACACCCTCACCGGACGCCGCGGCGCCCAGCGCCTCGCCGTCACGAGCGGCGGCACCATCCCGGACCGCGGCCTGTACGCCGTGTTCCTCGCCTCCGGTGAGGGGCCGGGCCGCCGGGTCGGCGAGCTCGACGAGGAGATGGTCTACGAGTCCCGCGTCGGTGACGTCTTCACCCTCGGCACGTCGACGTGGCGCATCGAGGACATCACCCACGACCGCGTCCTCGTCACCCCCGCTCCGGGCCAGGCCGGTCGCCTCCCGTTCTGGAAGGGCGACCAGCAGGGCCGGCCCGCCGAGCTCGGCCGGGCCGTGGGGTCGTTCATCCGCGAGATCGTCGGCCTGTCGCCCGAGCGCGCCCGGGCCCGGGTCCGGGAGGCCGGCCTTGACGAGTGGGCCGCCGACAACCTCCTCGGCTACCTCGGCGAGCAGAAGGAGGCCACGCGCCACGTCCCCGACGACCGCACCATCGTCGTCGAGCGGTTCCGCGACGAGATCGGCGACTGGCGCGTCGCGGTGCTCTCGCCCTTCGGCGGTCAGGTGCACGCGCCGTGGGCCCTGTGCGTCGCGGCGCGGATGCGCGAACGGTTCGGCATCGACGTGCAGGCCATGCACGGTGACGACGGCATCGTCTTCCGGCTGCCCGACCTCGAGTTCGACGACGCCGGTGCGGGCGGCAGCGCGTCGGTCGGTCAGCAGCTCGTCGAGCTGGTCACCCTCGAGCCGGAGGAGGTGAGCGAGCTGGTCACGCAGGAGATCGGCGGGTCGGCCCTGTTCGCCTCCCGCTTCCGGGAGTGCGCGGCGCGCGCGCTGCTGCTACCGCGTCGACGCCCCGACCGGCGCCAGCCGCTGTGGCAGCAGCGGCAGCGGGCGGCCCAGCTGCTCGAGGTCGCCAGCCAGTACCCGACGTTCCCCATCGTCCTCGAGGCCGTCCGTGAGTGCGTCCAGGACGTCTTCGACGTCCCCGGTCTCGTCGAGCTCATGGGCGAGATCCGCTCGCGCGCCGTCACCGTCGTCGACGTCGAGTCGCGGCAGCCGAGCCCGTTCGCCAAGTCGCTCGTCTTCGGGTACGTCGCGCAGTACCTCTACGAGGGGGACTCGCCCCTCGCCGAGCGTCGCGCGGCCGCGCTCGCGCTCGACCCCTCGCTGCTGTCCGAGCTGCTCGGCCAGGGCGAGGCGCTGGCGCTGCGCGACCTGCTCGACCCCGAGGCGGTCGCCCGCACGGAGGCCGAGCTCCAGCGGCTCACGCCCGAGCGCGCCGCCCGCGACGCCGAGGACGTCGCCGACCTCCTGCGCGTCCTCGGCCCCCTGTCGACGCGCGACGTCGTGACGCGGGCCGCCGAGGGGTTCGGCCCGGCGGCGGTCGAGTCGGCGCTCGCCGAGCTGGAGTCCTCCCGACGCGTCATCGCGGTCCGTGTCGCCGGCGAGGACCGCTGGGCCGCCGTCGAGGACGCCGCCCGGCTGCGCGACGCGCTCGGCACGGCCCTGCCCGTCGGTGTCCCGCACGCCTTCCTCGAGCCGGTCCCCGACCCCCTGGCCGATCTCGTGGCCCGGTTCGCCCGCACGCACGGGCCGTTCACCGTCCACACCGTGGCCTCGTGGTGGGGTCTGGGCCCGGCCGTCGTCCACGACGCGCTGCGTCGGCTCGTGTCGGCCGGGCGGGTCGTCGAGGGCGAGCTGCTGCCGACCGAGAACGGCGGTGGCCGCGGCCCCGAGTTCTGCGACGCCGAGGTGCTGCGCCTCCTGCGGCGCCGGTCGCTCGCGGCCCTGCGACACGAGGTCGAGCCGGTCGACCAGGCCGACCTCGCGCGGTTCGTGCCGCAGTGGCAGGGCGTCGGCGGCGGCCAGCGCGGTCGCGAGGGCCTGCTGCGGGCGGTCGAGCAGCTGACGGGTGCGGTCGTGCCCGCGAGCGCGCTCGAGTCGCTCGTCCTGCCGGCGCGGGTGGCCGACTACCGGCCGTCGCTGCTCGACGAGGTCATGAGCTCGGGCGAGGTGGTGTGGCGTGGTCACGGCTCGCTGCCGGGTGACGACGGCTGGGTCAGCCTCCACCTCGCCGACAGCGCGCACCTGACCCTGGCCCCGCCCGACGACCCCGTCGGTGCAGACCTGACCGACGCCGAGCGCGCCGTCCTCGCGGCCCTCGACGGCGGGGGCGCGTACTTCTTCCGTCCGCTCGCCCAGCGGCTCGAGCTCGACGACACCGAGGTGGTGGAGGCCCTGTGGTCCCTCGTGTGGTCCGGGCGCGTCACCAACGACACCGTCGCGCCGTTGCGGGCCCTGCTCTCCGGTGGCCGAACCGCGCACCGACGCACGTCGTCGGCCCCGCGGTCGGCGCGGTACACGTCGCGTCGTGGCTCGCTCGGCCGGTTCGGTTCGCTGCGGGGGGCGCTCGCGGCCTCGACGCCGGCGCAGGTCGAGGCTGCCGAGACCGCGGCCGCCGGGCGCGCGCTGCAGGCCGGCCGGGCGCAGGGTTCCGGCCCACCGACCGGCGTCGGCCGCTGGACGCTGCTGCCCGTCGCCGAGACCGACCCCACGGTGCGCGCCGTCACGGCCGCGGAGCTGCTCCTCGACCGGTACGGCGTGCTGACCCGGGGCTCGGTCGTCAGCGAGGACGTGCCGGGTGGGTTCGCCGCCGTCTACCGGGTACTGGCCGCCGCCGAGGAGGCCGGCAAGGTGCGCCGCGGCTACTTCGTCGAGGGCCTCGGTGCGTCGCAGTTCGCCTCCACCGGCGCCGTCGACCGGCTGCGGTCGATGTCGCGGTTGCCGGGTGGGGAGCCGGCTCGTGCCGGGTCGTCCGCCGGTCGCGTCGACCCGGGGGAGGGCGACGAGTGGGCCGTGCCGGTGACGCCGCCGCCCGCCGCGCCGGGTCGCGGGCGCCGCCCCGACGCGTCGGTCGTGCCGGCGCTCGTCCTCGCCGCGAGCGACCCCGCCAACCCCTACGGTGCCGCCATCGGCTGGCCCGAGCGCGGCGTCACGGACGCCACCGAGGAGGCCGCCGAAGGCCCCTCGCGACGCAAGGGCCACCAGCCGGGCCGGAAGGCGGGCGCTCTCGTCGTCCTCGTCGACGGTGCGCTCGTGCTCTACGTCGAGCGCGGCGGCAAGACGATGCTCTGCTGGTCCGAGGACCCCGCCCGGCTGCAGCCGGCCGCGGACGCCCTGGCGCTCGCGGTCCGCGAGGGGGCCCTCGGGCGGCTCACCGTCGAGAAGGCCGACGGCGCGTCGGTCCTCGGCTCGGGTCACCCGCTCGTCGAGGCGCTGTCGACCGCGGGGTTCCACATGACCCCACGGGGCCTGCGGCTGCGTCGCTGAGTCAGCGAATTACCCTCAAAACAGAGGCAATCGGACGTCGTGTGCCGTGTTCCACACCACTTTCGGTCGATCGCCCGACGGTCCCCGTCCCGCGGTGCAACTCTGGTCCAGGGGGCCAGAGACAGGGTGATCGCCGTGAAGAACGACCAGAACGACGTCCGGCCCCGGCAGCTGAGCCGACGGGCCTTCATCAGAGCCGCAGGGGTGGCCGGCGCAGGGTTCGTGCTCTACGCCTACTCGCCCGCGGGCACGAGACAGGCGGTGGCCGCCATCCCGGGCGGCACCCTCGACCCTGCCACCGTGCCGAAGTTCGTGACACCGATGCTCATCCCGCCCGTCATGCCGCGGGCCGGGACCATCACGCTCCGCGGCGGCAAGACGGCCGACTACTACGAGATCTCGGTGCGGCAGTTCGCGCAGCAGATCCTGCCGGCCGGCCTGCCCGCGACCACGGTCTGGGGCTACGGCGCCACCCGGTCCGCGAGCCGGAGAGGGTTGTTGCTGCACAACGCCCCGTCCCTGACGATCGAGTCGCGCTGGAACCGGCCGGTGCGCGTCAGGTGGACCAACGACCTGCTCGACTCCTCCGGCAACTACCTGCCGCACCTGCTCCCGGTCGACCCGACGCTGCACTGGGCCAACCCGCCCGGCGGCACGCAGGGGCGCGACAGCAGACCCACCTTCGACGCGACGCCCGGGCCCTACACCGGGCCGGTCCCGCTCGTGACGCACCTGCACGGGGCCGTCGGCGTCGGTGACGAGAGCGACGGCTACGCCGAGGCGTGGTACCTCCCGGCTGCCCGCAACATCCCCGCCGGCTACGCCACGGAGGGCACCTGGCACGACTTCTTCAAGAGCAAGGCCGCCGGCACCCTGGGGGTCAGCTGGGGCCCGGGCTACGCCGTCTTCCAGTACCCGAACGACCAACGCGAGTCGACGCTTTGGTACCACGACCACACGCTGGGCATGACCCGCCTCAACGTCTACGCGGGGCCGGCCGGCTTCTTCCTCGTGCGAGGTGGTCCGCAGGGCGAGAAGGCGATCCGCGACAGCCGGACCGGCACGGTCGCGGTGCTGCCCGGCCCGGCACCCTCCGAGGGTGACGCCTTCCCGTCGAACAAGACCTACCTCGAGATCCCGATCGCGATCCAGGACCGCGCGTTCGACGCCGACGGCTCGCTCTTCTACCCGGACAGCCGGGAGTTCTTCGACGGTGCCACGGCCGAGGACCCGGGATTCATCCCGACGACCGACCTGTCGCCGATCTGGAACCCCGAGTTCTTCGGCAACACGATCATGGTCAACGGCAACACGTGGCCCTTCCAGACCGTCCAGCAGCGCCGCTACCGGCTCCGTCTGCTCAACGGCTGCCAGGCGCGCTTCCTCATCCTCGACTTCGACCGGATCCCGGGCATCTCCGTCTGGGTCATCGGCAACGAGGGCGGGTTCCTCGCCGCCCCGGTCGACCTCACGGGCACCGCCGGCAACCGGCTCCTGCTCGCCCCCGCGGAGCGCGCCGACCTCGTCGTCGACTTCGCCGGGGTACCGCTGGGCGACCACGTCCTGCACAACGTCGGACCCGACGAACCCTTCGGTGGCGGTGAGCCCGGGGAGGACTTCGACGAGGCGGATCCCGCCACCACCGGACAGGTGCTCCAGTTCCGCGTGGTCCCGGCCACGTCCGTGGACGCGACCACGCCGCCGGAGTTCCTCCGGCTCCCGACGATCACGGCGCTCCCCACACCGACCCGCACCCGGCGACTCGCGCTCGTCGAGATGATGTCGGAAGCCTGGGACGGGCCGGCCGAAGCCATGCTCGGGGTGCTGGACGGTGACGGCAACCCGGTCCACCGGATGTGGGCGAACCCGGTCACCGAGAACCCGGGGGTCGGCGACACCGAGGTCTGGGAGGTGCACAACTTCACCGCCGACGCCCACCCCATCCACGTGCACGAGACGACCTTCGAGGTGGTCGACCGGCAGGCGCTCGTCACCAACGCCGACGGGGAGACCGAGCCGCCGGCACGGCTCGTGGGCGCCCCGCGCCCGCCCGAGGCCTGGGAGACCGGTTTCAAGGACACCGTCATCGCCTATCCCGGCGAGGTGACCCGGGTGCGGGCACGGTTCTCGCGGGCGGGCCAGTACACCTGGCACTGCCACATCGTCGAGCACGAGGACAACGAGATGATGCGCCCCTACCGGATCGGTGGGGAGCAGCCGGGCCAGCCGACCTAGCCACGAGCGGCACCCGCCTGGCGCGTCCGACAAGTGACGCATCCGGTCAGAGGCGCTCCACGTGCGGGCGGGGCGTCGCCGATCCCCGGGTGTCGAGGAAGCGCTGTGACCGGGCCGCCAGCCGGTCGACGTCGTAGCTGCGGTGGCGTTGCAGCAGGACGACGATGTCGGCCCCTGCCACCGCGTCCTCGAGCTCGGGGTCCGCGACGCGTGGCACGTCGGCGCCCACCTCGTCCCAGCGGGCGACGAACGGGTCGTGGAAGACGACCTCCGCCCCGAGCTCGAGGAGGCGCCGGGCCAGCGGCACGGCCGGTGACTCGCGCTGGTCGGCGATGTCCGCCTTGTAGGTCACGCCGAGGACGAGGACCCGCGAGCCGCGCAGGGCCTTCGCGTCGTGGTTGAGCGCATCCTGCACGCGGCGCACGACGTAGGCGGGCATGCCGCCGTTGACCTCCTGGGCCAGCTCGACGAAGCGGAAGGGGTAGCCGAGCCGGGTGCGGACGTTGTGGGACAGGTAGTTCGGGTCGATGGGGATGCAGTGGCCCCCGACGCCGGGGCCGGGGTGGAACGCCTGGAAGCCGAACGGCTTGGTGCTCGCTGCGGCGATGACCTCCCACAGGTCGATGTCGAGGTCGTGGCAGAACCGGGCCATCTCGTTGACGAGCGCGATGTTGATGTGCCGGTAGGTGTTCTCGAGCAGCTTGGCGGTCTCGGCCTCGCGCGTGCCTCGGGTCCGCACGACGGTGTCGACGACCTTGCCGTAGAAGGTCGCGGCCGCGTCGGTGCAGGCAGCTGTGTGGCCGCCGACGACCTTGGGGGTGTTGACGATCCCGTACACGGGGTTGCCGGGGTCGACGCGCTCGGGCGAGAACGCGAGGCTGAAGTCGCGCCCGGCGACCAGGCCCCCGGACTCGAGGATCGGCCGCACCACCTCGTCGGTCGTGCCCGGGTAGGTCGTCGACTCCAGGACGACGAGGGTGCCCGGCCGCAGGTGGGCCGCCAGCGACCGGGTCGCCCCGACCACCGCCCCGAGGTCGGGACCGCCCTCGGACCCGAGCGGCGTCGGCACGCAGATCACGACGGTCGACGCGTCGGCCACGACCGAGGCGTCCGTCGTCGGCGTGAACCCGCCCTCGAGCATCGTGCGGACGTCGTCGTGGGACAGGTCGTCGACGTGCGACCGCCCGGCCGCCAGCGACGTCACGACGGACGCGTCGGTGTCGAGCCCTGCGACCCGCATCCCCGCCGCGGTCGCCGCCTGGGCGAGCGGCAGTCCGACGTACCCCAGGCCAACGACGACGACGTCGATTCGCGGCTGAATCATGGCTTCTCCCAATCGAACTCGCGACCTCCGAGTGAAGGTCGAATGAACCCTTCGTGCAAGCGGCCCTTGACGCCGATCGCGCCGGAAATCGTCGTCATGCTCGGGGAATGCACCGAGTCATGACCGTCTACGGAACCCGTCCGGAGGCCATCAAGATGGCGCCCCTCGTCGCTGCGCTCGAGGCCGATGAGCGCCTCGAACCGGTCGTGGCGGTGACCGGCCAGCACCGCGAGATGCTCGACCAGGTCAACGTCCTCTTCGGCATCGAGCCGGCCTACGACCTCGACCTCATGACGCCCGGCGCGAGCCTCGCCGAGCTCACCTCGCGCACGGTCCTCGCGGCATCCGAGCTGCTCCGCGAGGCGCGACCGGACGTCGTCGTCGTGCAGGGCGACACGACCACCGTCCTCGCCGCGGGCCTGGCCGCGTTCTACGAGCGGATCCCCGTCGTGCACCTCGAGGCCGGGCTGCGCACCGGTGACGTGCACTCGCCGTTCCCCGAGGAGGTCAACCGCCGCCTCACCGCCCCGCTCGCCGGCCTGCACCTCGCGCCGACGTCCACCTCCAAGGCCAACCTCCTGCGCGAGGCGATCGACGAACGGCACATCACCGTCACCGGCAATACCGTCATCGACGCCCTGCGCTGGACCACCGCCCAACCGGTGCGCTTCGACGACGAGCGCGTCGCCCGCGCCGTCGAGGCCGCCGGAACCGGCCGGGACCTGCTTCTCGTCACCTCGCACCGTCGCGAGTCGTGGGGGCCCCGCATGGTCGAGTCGATGACGGCGATCCGGGACCTCGCCGCAGCGCGACCGGAGCTGCAGGTGCTCCTGCCGATGCACCGCAACCCGGTGGTGCGGGAGGTCATCGAGCCGCTCCTCGGCGGCCTCGACAACGTGCTGCTCACCGAGCCGCTCGACTACCACCGGTTCGCCCACGCCCTCGCCGCGGCGAGCGTCGTGCTCACAGACTCCGGCGGAGTCCAGGAGGAGGCCCCGAGCCTCGGCAAGCCCGTGCTCGTCATGCGCGACACGACCGAGCGCCCGGAGGCGGTCACGGCCGGCACCGTCCGGCTCGTCGGCACCGACGGCGCGAGGATCCGCGCCGCCGTCGAGGAGCTGCTCGACGACACAGAGGCCTACGCCGCGATGGCCGAGGCCGTGAACCCCTACGGCGACGGGCGTGCCGCCGAACGGTCCGTGGCCGCCATCGCCGAGCTGCTCGGCGTGGGCCACCGCGCCCCCGACTTCGACCCCGCGGTCGACGTCGACGAGGCGGACCTGCTCCGCGCCGGCTGAGCCCCCTTGTGGCAGAGGCGCTCCCGAACGAGGTGTCGGGAGCGCCTCTTGGCCTGCCATGGCGTTCAGCGCCAGAGCCCGCGCGTGTCCACCAGCTCACGACCGCGCAGGTCGCCGAGGCTGACCGAGCGGAACGCGGCGTGGTCGACGAGCAGGACGACGACGTCGGCCTCGCGCACGGCCTGCTCGGTGGCGGTCAGCTCGACGTTCGGCAGTGCCGCCAGGGTCCGCGGCAGCGCGTCGACGTGCGGCTCGGCGGCGAGGACCCGCGTTCCCGGGTGCTCGGTCGCGAAGGCCTCGACGATGGCGAGGGCCGGCGACTCGCGCAGGTCGTCGATGTCGGCCTTGAACGCCAGGCCGAGGCAGGCGACGGTCGCGCCCCCGCCGCCCGGGTGACCCGCTACCTCGAGGGCGGCCTCGACCTTGCGCAGGACGGAGCGCGGGCGGGCGTCGTTGGTCTCGCGTGCGGTCCGGATGAGCCGGGCCTGCTCCGGGGCCGCCGCCACGATGAACCACGGGTCGACGGCGATGCAGTGCCCGCCGACGCCGGGGCCCGGCTTGAGGATGTCGACCCGTGGGTGGTGGTTGGCCATCCGGATGACCTCCCACACGTCGAGCCCGACGTGCTCGCAGATCTCGGCGAGCTCGTTGGCGAAGGCGATGTTGACGTCGCGGAACGCGTTCTCGGTCAGCTTGGCCATCTCGGCCGTCGCCGCGTCGGTGAGGATGATCTCCCCGGTGACGAAGGTGCGGTAGACCTCCGCGGCCCGCAGGGCGCACTCGGGCGTCAGGCCGCCGACGATGCGGTCGTTGGCGAAGATCTCGACCATGATCCGGCCCGGCAGCACCCGCTCGGGGCAGTGGGCGAGGTGGACGTCGGGGATCCCGCCGAGGTGGGGCAGCTTGAGGTCGGGTCGCAGGTCCGAGATCCACTCGGAGACCAGCTGCGTCGTGCCGGGCGGCGACGTGGACTCGAGGATGACGACCTCCCCGCCGCGCAGCTGCGGTGCGATGGCCTCGGTGGCCGCGCGCACGTAGGCGAGGTCCGGCTCGTGCTCGCCGCGGAACGGCGTCGGCACGGCGATGACGTAGACGGACGCGTGCGGCGTCCGCGTCGTCGCGGTGAGCAGGCCCTTGGCGACGGCGGACGCGATGGCGACGTCGAGGTTCGGCTCGACGATGGGCACCCGGCCGGCGTTGATCTCCTCGACGATGCGGGGGTCGATGTCGACCCCGACCACGCCGATGCCCTGGCGGGTCAGCGCTGCACAGGTCGGTAGTCCGATGTAGCCGAGGCCGATGACGGCGATTCCGTCGTCGAACATGAGGTGTCTCCGTTGCTCTGGGTGGTGGACGAGGCGAGGTCCGTGAGGTGCCGGACGAAGTCGCGGCCGATGACGCGCCAGTCGAAGTGCTCGCGCGCGAACTCGTGACCGGCCCGCCCCATCGCGGCACGACGCTCCGGGTCGGCGGCCAGCTCGACGAGCGCGGCCGCGGTGGCCTCGGCGTCCTCGAAGGGGACGACGTAGCCGCAGCCGGCGCGCTCGACGAGGTCACGCGCGAGGGGCAGCGGCGTCGTGACGACGGGGATGCCGTGGGCCATGTACTCCACGACCTTGGTCGGCATCGAGTGCCGGTAGTTCGGCCGGTCCTCGAGCAGGGACAGGCCGGCGAGGGCGCCGTCGAGCATCGGCAGGGCCCGGGCACTCGGCACGAAACCGTGGTGGACGACGTGCCCGCACTTGACGCCCCAGCTGACGGTGTCGGCCGTGCGCTGGTCCGGGGTCGGTCCGATGATCTCGACCTTGACGCGTCCGCGCGTGGCCACGGTGAGGAGCCGGCCGGTCTGCAGGAGGGTGGCGGCGCCGCGGGCCAGCGTCAGCGAGCCGAGGTAGACGGCCCGCGTGTCGCCCGGCGGCTCGACGTCCTCGGGGACCGTGACGGTGTTCGGCACGACGTGGTGGGACCGCTCGAAGCGCGCGGCGTAGGCGTGCTCGGCGAGGATGAGGTCGTGGTGCCGCTCGGCGTACCGCTCGATGCTCCGGGCGGCGCCGGCCACGGTCCCGCGGGCCCAGTCGGGCACCCAGGGCTTGGCCTCGACGGCGGCGGCGGTGTCCTCGTGGACGTCCCACACGAGGTGGCGCAGCCCCAGCCCGGCCGCGGCCGCGACGACCTCCGGGTCGTGGACGAGGACGACGTCGTGGTCGGACGCCTCGTGGCGCAGCAACCGGCGCGCGGCCCGGAACGCGGTCCCCCGGGACCGGCCGACGGCGTGCGGTAGGTCGACCAGGCGCAGTCGGGGCACCTCCGGCGGGTCGAGCCGGTGCGCCGAGAAGGGCGCGGCGTACGTGACCTGCACCCCGGCATCGAGGAGCGCACCGATCTGGCGGTGCCGGATGCGGGCGTCCTCGGGATGGTGCACGACCGTGACGACGAGCGCGCGCAGGGCTGCGGGCGGCAGGCTCACGCGCGCGCCTTCCGGTGGCTGTCCTCGTAGGCGCGGACGACGTCCTCGGTGGGACCGTCCATGACGAGCCGCCCTTGGTCCATCCACAGGACGCGTTCGCACGACTCACGGATCGCGGCGTTGGAGTGGCTGACGAGGAACACCGTGCTCGCGTCCTGGCGGATCTCGGCGATGCGGTCGCGGCTGCGCGCCTGGAACTCGGCGTCGCCCGTCGCGAGGGCCTCGTCGATCATGAGGATGTCGGGCGCGGCGGCCGTCGAGATCGCGAACCGCAGGCGCGCGCCCATGCCGGAGGAGTAGGCGCTCATCGGCAGGTCGACGAAGTCACCGATGCCCGAGAACTCGACGATGTCGTCGTAGCGGTCCCGCACCTCGCGCGGTGACAGACCCAGGGCGAGCCCCCCGATCATCACGTTGCGCGTGCCGGTCAGGCCGGTGAGCAGGACGGCGTTGACACCGAGCAGGGACGGGTTGCCCTCGGCCCACACGCGTCCGTTCGTCGGCGGGATGAGCCCGGCGATGGCGCGCAGCAGCGTGCTCTTGCCCGAGCCGTTGCGCCCGATGATGCCGACGGCCTCGCCGTGCCGCACGACGAACGAGACGTCCTTGACGGCGTGGATGCGGCGCACGGCGCCGACGCCGGTCCCCCCGGGCACGCCGGTTCCCCCGGGCACGCCGGTCCCCGCGGTGGCGCCGTGCCGGCGTCGGGCGAGGACGCGCTCGAGGAACGGCTCGGCGCCCTCGGTCGACGTCGAGCGCTTCTTGGCGCCGAACACCGAGTAGACGACGTCCAGGCCGCAGCACACGACGCTGGGGCGCGCCTCACCGGTCGCGTCCGTCGTGACCTCAGTCGCTGCCATAACGGCCCTCCCCGTGCCAGAAGAAGACGAGCCCCGACGCGCAGAGCACGACGCCCCAGACGCCGGCCGCGGCCCAGCTGGACCACGAGAGCGGGTACTGGTCCATGAGCGCCTCGCGGGCGGTCGTCATGCCGACGGCGAGCGGCTGGTAGAGCAGGAGCGCGCTCATGAGGCCGTGGCCGGCGTAGTGCGGGATGGAGAAGAAGACGCCCGACACGTAGCGCGCGAGCCGGACGACGACGGGCACGAGGTTGTTCGTGTCGCGCGCGGCGTTGACGACGCGCGCGAGGAAGAAGGCGAGCCCGAGGTTGACGAGGCTCTGCAGGAAGAGGGCCACGGGGAAGAGGAACCAGTGCCACGAGAACGGCTCGCCCGTGAGCGGCACCATGACCATGAGGACGACGAACGCCGGCACGTTGACGAGGAACTGCGTCAGCGTCACCGACACCGGCAGGACCGCGCGGGGGAACCGCAGCGCCCGCACGAGCCCGATGCTGGCGGTGACGGCCCGGGCGCCCGCGGTCAGCGCCGACGCGGTGTAGCCGAACACGAAGATGCCGATCGTCAGGAACGCGATGTAGTTCGACGTGCCGCCGCGGGTCTTCAGCAGCAGGCCGAAGATCAGGTAGTACGAGCCGACGAGCAGGAGCGGGTTGAGCACCGCCCAGAGCTGGCCGAGGTGGTTGTTCTGGTTCGTCGCGTACGCCTGGGACGACGAGAGGTGCCAGACGAGGTGGCGGTAGCGCCACACGTCGCGGACGTACCGGCGCAGCGGTGGTCGGACGCCGAGCTCCTCGAGGCCGCCGGCGCGCGCGAGGGCCTCCGCCTGGGCCGGCGTGATCGGCACGGGCGCGTGGTCGGCCGCCTCCCGCGTCACAGGGACGGTGGTCACGTCGGTCATGCGCCCTCGCAGACGGAGTCGTAGATGTGCTGGTACGTGCGGGCCGCGGCCGACCACGTGCGCTCGCTGGCGACGTGGTCCCGGGCGGCGCGCCCCAGCCGGGCGCGCAGGCCGGGGTCGCCGGCGAGGAGGTCGAGAGCGTCGGCCAGCGCGGACGCGTCGCCCGCGGGGACGAGGAGGCCGCGGTCGGGGCCGACGAGCTCACGAAGCGGTGGCAGGTCGCTCGCGACGACGGGGCGGGCCAGCGCCATCGCCTCGACCGGCTTGAGCGGCGGGACGAGGGCCGTGACGGCCGTCGACCGCCGCGGTAGGCAGAACACGTCGATGGCGGCGTGGTGGTCACGGCTGCGGGCGTGCGGGACACGTCCGGTGAGGATGACCCGGGTCCGGGTTCCCCTGACGGACAACCGGTTCGCGCCCGCGGCCAGCCGGTCGCGTGCAGGGCCGTCACCGACGACGAGGACGACGACCCTCGGGTCGTCGAGCAGGGCGGCCGCCTCGAGGAGCACGTCGACCCCCTCGTAGTCGTTGAGGGTCGTCACGGTGCCCACGACGACGGCGTCGGGACCGATGCCGAGACCCGCGCGGACGCCGTCGCCGCGCACGGCATCGGTCAGGTGCGCGTCGGGCACGCAGTTGCCGACGACGTGGACGCGCTCGGCAGGGACACCACGGGCGACGATGTCGGTGCGCATGGTCTCGGACAGGGTGACGACCGCGGCGGCGAGCTGCAGGCAGCGGGTCTCGGTGGCGCGCGTCCAGCGGTAGAAGTCGCTGTCCGGACTGCCGCCGCGGCTGGCCCAGGTGTCCTCGAGGAACCCACGGGCCTCGTAGACGACCGGCACGCCGAGGCGTGCACCGGCGACGAGGGCGGCCTGGGCGTTGTCGTGCCTGGAGTGGGCGTGCAGCACGCGCGCGCCGACGCTGCGGGCGAGGGCCGCGACGGCCGACGCGTACGCCTCGAGACGCCGGTCGGGCAGGTCGAGGCGGCTCCGGGTCGGGAGGCTCCGGTGGTACGGGACGCCGCCGTGCACGGACTCGGCGGACGTCAGGATGCGACCCTGGGTCAGCGGGTAGCCCGGGGGCGTGCACACGTGCGCGTCGATCCCGGCTCGTCGCTGGGCGCCGACGAGGCCCTGGGTGCGCACCGTGTACCCGGCCTGCACCTCGGGCAGCGAGTTGGTGACGACGTGGACGACGGCGCGGCGTCGGCCCGGTGACGCCGCGCCGCCCCCGACCGGACGCGCACGGCTCGGGCCCAGGCCGGCGACGGCGGCACCGGTCAGTACGAGCCGTTCACCTTCGAGCCACCGGCGGTGCGCCCGGTCGAGGGGGCCGCGGGCGCCGGCGAGGGCACGCTCGGCCGTGCTCACGTCGCCCGACGCGTGCGCGACGTACGCCGCGGCACCCCCGGTGACAGGGGCGCGCCTCGCCGTGTCGGCGTCGACCTCGGCCCACTGGCCGGTGGCCGCGGCGGCCGCGAGGAGGCGCCGGGCCCGCGCCGGCGGGGCGCCGCGCAGCCCGTCCGACAGGCGCCGACGGGCCAGCTCGCGCCGCCCGGCCGCGGCGGCCGCGATGACCGACACGGGGCCGCGCGTGCGCTCGCCGAGCCGTCCGGACACGGTCGTGGGCAGCAGGCGGGTGCCGACCCAGACGGCCTGCCACGGGTTGCGGACCACGTGGCTGCGGGCGACGCACGCGGCGACCGGCAGGTTGGCGAGCATCAACGCCGTCGTGGACGGGATGTCACCAACTGTTCGGCTGCGCGTCGCACCGCGGGGGCCGGAGGCGCCAAGGGCGGATGCCACAGTGGCGCCGAGTCCAGGTCTCACCCGACGAACGTCGCAGCGCACGCGAAACGTCGATGGGGCGCGGGCGGAACGCCAGCCGAACAGAGAGAGAAGTTTGTGGTGAACAGGCAGCGGATGCTCGCCGACCTCCGACGCGCGCGGGTCGCCTTGGCGCGCGCGGTGAGCGACGGCCGGGCGCGGGCAGACTTGCCGCGCAAGGCCCGTCGCGAGCTGGAGCGACGACTGCCCCGGGTGCGGTCCGCGCGGCTGCGCGTCGACCTGCCGAGGCCCGATCTGCCCGCGGGACCCGTGGCCCGGCCCGACGTCGTGGCCGCCGTCATCCTCGACGACTTCTCCGACCTCGCCTTCCGGTACGAGTGGGACCAGCTGCCGGTGCAGCCCGACACGTGGCGCCAGCTCCTGCGGCAGAGGCGGCCCGACCTCTTGTTCGTGGAGTCGGCGTGGAACGGCAACGGTGGTGCCTGGCGCCTGGCCATGACCGCGCCCGAGGCTCCCTCGCCCCAGTTGCGCGACCTCGTCGCCTGGTGCCGCGCCGAGGGCATCCCGACGGTGTTCTGGAACAAGGAGGACCCACCGAGCTACCACCGGTTCCTCGCGACGGCGCGGCTCTTCGACCACGTCTTCACCGTCGACGCCGGACGCATTCCCGACTACGAGCGCGACCTCGGGCACTCGCGGATCGGGCTGCTGCCGTTCGGTGCCCAGCCGCGCATCCACACCCCGGTGCGCCACGGGGCCGGCCGCACCCGTGAGGTCGCCTTCGCCGGAAGCTACTTCGCCGACAAGCACGACGAGCGCCGTCGACAGATGGCGTACGTGCTCGAACCGGCCCTGCCGCTCGGGCTCGAGGTGTTCTCGAGGATGGCCGGGCGCGACCGGCGATACCAGTTCCCGCGCCGCTACGCCGGCTCGCTCGTCGGCAGCCTGCCGTACGAGCGGATGCTCGGCGCGTACACCGCCTACAAGGTGTTCCTCAACGTCAACTCCGTGACGGAGTCGCCGAGCATGTGCGCGCGGAGGCTGTTCGAGCTGTCGGCGGCGCAGACGCCGGTGCTGTCCGGGCCGGCCGCGTCCCTCGAGCCGTTCTTCGGCGACACGGTGCGCGTGACGCACGACGCCGAGCAGACCGACCGGGAGCTGCGCGCGCTGCTCCAGCACGAGGACCACCGCGACCGGCTCGGCCTGCGGGCGCACCGCCGGGTCCATGACGCCCACACCTACGGCCACCGCGTCGACACCGTCCTGGCCACCGTCGGCGTGCCGGCGCCGCCGCGTGACCGCAGCGTCTCGGCCGTCGTCCCGACGATGCGCCCCGGCCAGGTGGAGCACGTCCTGCGGTTCCTCGCCGCACAGTCGCACCCCGACGTCGAGCTCGTCCTCGTGACGCACGGCTTCGGCGTCGAGCCCGGCAAGGTGCGCGTGCTCGCCGACGCCGCAGGGCTGGATCCCTCACGCATCGTCGTGCGCCCTGCCGACGCGTCGCTGACGCTCGGTGCGTGCATGAACCGCGGAGTCGAGGCGGCCTCGGGCCGGTACGTCGCGAAGATGGACGACGACAACGTCTACACCGAGCACTACCTGCTCGACCTCGTGCGCGCGTTCGACTACACGGACGCCGCGGTGGTCGGGAAGTGGGCGCACTACGCGCACCTGACCGCGACGGGGGCCACGCTGCTGCGCTTCCCGGAGGCCGAGCACCGGTACGTCGACCTCGTCCAGGGCGGCACGCTGCTGCTCGCCCGCGACCTCGCGACCCGGCTGCGGTTCGAGGACCTGCCCCGGCGCGTCGACACGACGTTCCTCGAGAAGGTGCGCGCCGACGGTGGCCGCGTCTACTCGACCGACCGCTTCAACTTCGTCTCGGTGCGTGCCTCGACGCCGGACGGGCACACGTGGCCGGTCTCGGACGTCGAGCTGCTCGCGCGGCGCGGGGTGCTCGCCTTCCACGGCGACCCCACGGAGCACGTCACCGTCTGATGACCTCGCGAAACCCCTTGGAGGACAGCATGGCCCACGGGGCCCCCGACACCGCCCGACGGCTCGTCACGTCGTACTGCTTCCCGCCCTACTCCGACACCGCGGCCATCGTCGCGGCCAAGCGCGTCCACGACCGCGGCGAGCCCGTCGACGTCGTCTGCAACGCGATGGACTCGATCCGGCACCAGGACCCGGGGCTCGTCCAGCTGACGGGTGGCCTCGTGCGCCGGTTCGCCGCGGTCCCGTCGAGGACCGCGTTCAGCTCGTGGGCCTCGATCGTCGACTACCAGCGCCTCGGCCTCGAGACGTTCCAACGGTGGGAGTCGCTCCAGGGGGAGTACGAGTCGCTCTACAGCAGAGCGCAGTTCGCGGCGTCACACTTCCTCGCCGCCGAGGTCAAGCTGGCCCGGCCGGGCATCCACTGGGACGCGGAGTTCTCCGACCCGCTGTCCCACGACGTGCTCGGCGACGTCCGGTCCGCGCCGGCCGGCGATGACCGGGTGCTCGGGCGCCTCCGGGCCGCCGTCGAGGCCGCCGGCTTCCGGGCGCCCGAGGGGCTCAACGCCTTCGAGTGGTGCGAGGTCATCGCGTTCGCCCTCGCCGACAGCGTCATGTTCACCAACGAGCACCAGCGCGACTTCATGCTCAGGCACTGCCACGACCCGCGCCTGGCCGACCGCGCCGCCCGCATCGGGGTCGTCTCACCGCACCCGACGCCGGAGCCCCGGTTCTACGGGAGCCGCACCTCGACCTACGAGCTCGACCCCAGCCGGCGCCACGTCGGCTACTTCGGCAACTTCTACGCCAACCGCGGCGTCACCGGCGTCCTCGACGCCCTCGAGGTGGCGCCGCGCACGGTCCGCGAGCGCGTCCTGCTGCACGTGTTCACCGCCAAGCCGGAGGAGCTGCACGACGTCGTCGCGGGCCGCGGGCTCGGTGACTGCGTCCGGGTCGGGCCGTTCGTCGGCTACCTCGAGTTCCTGTCCCTCGCCCGGCGGATGGACTGCCTCCTCGTCAACGACGCGGTCAGCCCGGCCGGTGCGCAGAACCCCTTCCTGCCATCCAAGTGGAGCGACTACCGCGGCAGTGGTACCCCGGTCTGGGGCGTCGTCGAGGAGGGCAGCGCCCTCGACGCCCAACCGCTCGACCACCGGTCGCCGATCGAGCACGTGAGCGCGGCCGTCCAGGTGCTCGCGCGGATCAGCCGGTCCTGAGGACGATCTCGCGCAGCCGGGCACCGGCGTCGGTGCCGCTGAAGCGCTGTCGGACCGTCTCGACGGTGGCGGCGCTCTCGGCCTCCCAGGCGCCGGCGTCCGACACCGCGAGGATGCGCGCGGCGGCCTCGGCCGGCGTCGTCACGACCCAGTCGGTCGGGAAGAGCAGGCCGGCCCCGCCCTCGCGCGCGTAGACGGGCCAGTCCCGCACGACGGGCACGGCGCCGCTCGCCGCCATCTCGACGAGCCCGACGTGGAAGCCCTCGCGGCGGCTCGCGCTCACGGCCCAGCCGACGTCACGCAGCCGCTCGGGAAGGCGGGAGGTGTACCCGACGTAGTCGACGGCGTCGTGCAGCTCGGCGTCGCCTGCGACGCGGTCGTGGAAGGCGCGGGCCAGCTCACGCTCGACGGGGTTGGTGTTGCGGACGTCGACGTCGGCGCCGATGAGCGCGAGGCGCCACTCCGGGTCCTGGCGCCGCAGCGCAGCGAGGACGTCGAGCGTCCACAGCGGGTCCTTGACCTGCTGGGCCCACCCGACCATGCCGAGGCGCTTGCGTGCCGACTCGCGCTTGGGCAGGTCGTAGCGGTCGACGTCGACCGGGTTGGCGACGACGTGCTGGCGCACGCCGTCGAGCCGGCCACCGAGGGCGCCTGCAGCAGCCCGGCGCAGGTGCTCGCTCGGGAAGACGGCGTCGGTGACCCGCGACCAGTCGGCCGTGTGCAGCCAGGCGCTCAGGGTGTCGACGCCGTGGAGGCGCACGACGACGCGTGTCCCCTCGGGCACGACGTCGGTGACCCACGTCAGGCCCTTGTCGGCCCAGTCGACGAAGACGACGTCGGCCGCCAGCGCCTCGGCGGTGGCGGGGTCGAGGGCTGGGGCCCGGCCGGTGGCCGCGAGGAGCCGGGATCGTACGGTGCGCGGATCGACGCCGGTGTTCGTGAAGCGTGACTCGCGCGCGGAGAGGTCGAGCAGCTCGACGACGGCGGCCGGGGTGAGCTGCTCGACGACGGCCCGGGCGAACTTGGGGTAGGCGCCGGGCAGGACAGTGACGCGCAGGCGACTCGCTCCGGCGTCGGGGGCCGTCGTCGGGCGAGCGGGGGAGCGGTGCGGCGCGGCGGCCGACAGGAGGCGTCCGGTGGCGGTGTCGCGCAGCGGGGCGAGGAAGGTGTCGGGGTCCTCGACGAGGGGAGTGGTCGTCACGGCCGCGTGCAGGCGCCGGGTGAAGAGCAGGTCGAGGGCGACGGTGGCCAGGAACGCCACCTCGTCGAGGGCCGCGTCGTCGGTCGGGCCGTGCCGGCCGTGCCGGCCGTGCGGGCCGTGCGGGCCGCCGAGCGCGGCGTCGGCCTCGTCGAGCGCGGCACGGGCGGCAGCGGTGACGGCCTGCACGAGGGTTGCGGTGTCGCGGCCGCGCCCGGTCTGCACGTCGAGGAGCGTCCGCAGGGCCGGCACCCCGTGCCGGTCGAGCGCCTCCAGGCCGAAGACGGCGCCGAGGTCCTCGAGGACGTGCTCCGCGGCCTCGACACGGTTCGCGCGCAGCAGCCGGTAGGCGACCATCGCCCAGAGACGCGCGTCGAGCACCGACCGCGTCCGAGCCGGGTCGCCACGGAGGATGCGGGACGCGCCGCGGGCGGCGTGCGCGTCCTGGAGGTGGCCGCCGACCCGGCTCGCGGCGACCCGCATGACGGTGACGGCGAGGTCGTGCGCGTCCCCGCTCGTCGGCACGGGCGCCTTCGGGCCACACGCCCGCAGGAGCGTCGAGCCGCCACGGTCGAGGGTGACGAGGGCGCCCGGCTCGGAGACGAGGTCGACGACACGCCGGTCGACGCGTCGCCACGCGGGTGCGGTGACCCCCGGCGGCAGCACCTCGGGGACCAGGCGTCGGCCGACGCGCAGTGCCTCCCCGGCGGCTCGGACGGCGACGCGGCCGCGACGGGATCGGGCGCCGCCGAGCAGCGACTCCAGCCGGTCCGGCGAGGCGGGCAGCACCTCGACGCGGTGGGCGTCGGGAAGCTGCCGCAGCATCCGCTTGAGGCGGCCGCTGTAGTGCACGACACGCACGCCGACCCCGTTGCGCGACAGGAACGACAGCATCCGCGCGTGGCCGTTGACGGCGGCCGCGCTGCCCGCGACGACGACGAGGGAGCGCACGCTGTCGCTGGGCTCACGGAACAGCGACCATGTGTCGTCGTGCGAGGACGTCGTGCCGAGACCGCGGATGCCGCGGATGCCGGCCGCGTGGAGCAGCCGGTCCGCGAGTGCCGCTGCCTCGGCGTCACCGGCGACGTCGCGTCGCAGGTCGGCCAGCTCGGCGTCGACGAGCGCGTCGGTCAGGGCGGACCGGTCGGTCGGGTCGGCCTGCGTGCCGGCGGTCAGGGCTGCGAGCGCGGCGACCCGGTCGCGGACCGGGGCGTCGAGCGGGGCGTCGAGCGGTCGTGTGCGGGGGCCGTCGGGCGAGCACACGTACGTCGCCCCGCGCAGTGCGGGCGTCGGGTCGACGGTCGTGAAGCGGTGCTCGAAGCGGCTGAGCAGCCGGCCGGCGCGGACGGCGTCGGCGTGCGCGGCGAGCGCGTCGACCCACGGCACGTCGCGCAGCCACGCCGTCGGCACGAGGAAACCCCCACGCGCCCGGGCGAGCCCGACGGCGCGGTGGGGAGCCGTGGCGGGCCCGGCGTCGGGCCCCGGCTCGTGGCCGGGCTCGACGCGGGCCGCGGCGACCCGCTCGGTGGAGCGGGACGAGTAGAGAGCCTCGAGGAGGTCGGGACTCATGGTGTCGCGGCCGTCGACGAGCGTCGTCCACGCTCCGTGGGCCAGGCCCACGCCGACGTTGCGGGCCGCGGCCGACGTCGCGACGACGGCGTCGGCGAGGACGACCTCGTGCCCGGCGAGCGGCCCCTCGAGCGCGCGCTCGAGCGCCTCGCGCGCGCCCGTTCCGGACCCGTGCAGCACGACGACGATCTGGAAGCGGTCGGCGGGCAGCGTCTGCGCCGCGAGCGCCCGCAGGCATCGCTCGAGGGAGGCGCACGACGCCGGGGCGGACACGACGACGGTCAGGTCTCGCACCCGGCGAAGGTAGTGGCCCGGGTTGAATACGCTGGCCGTGGCGGGCACCTCGCCGGTGAACGCGAGGTGAAGCGGGGGTACGCAGAGCACGACGCGGCTGGAGGTGGCACGTGGCGGAGGGCGACACCGTGTGGCGCACGGCGCAGCGGCTGCACGCCGCGCTCGCCGGACGGGTCATCGTCGAGTCGGACCTGCGCTGGCCCGAGATCTCGACCGCCGACCTGCGCGGCCGCTCGACGCTCGAGGTGGTCAGCCGTGGCAAGCACCTGCTGCACCGGGTCGAGGGCGGCCTCACGCTGCACTCGCACCTGCGGATGGAGGGGCAGTGGCGCGTCGAGGCGACCCCGACGCTGGCCGACCGGTGGCGCCGCAACCCGCAGCTGCGCGCGCTCGTGTCGGCGCCCGACTGGACGGCGCTCGGCCTGCGGCTCGGGATGCTCGACCTCGTGCCGACCGCGCGTGAGGGCGAGCTCGTCGGCCACCTCGGCCCGGACGTCCTCGGACCCGACTGGGACCGCGAGCGCGCCGTCGGCAACGTGCTCGCCGCCACGGCGCCGGTCGGTGCCGCCCTGCTCGACCAGCGCAACCTCGCCGGCGTCGGCACGATGTGGTGCGCCGAGGCGCTCTTCCTCGAACGGGTCCACCCGTGGTCGCTGCCGGCCGACCTCGGCCGCCGGACCGTCGAGCGTCTGGTCGACCGGACGCAGCGGCTCATGGACCAGGGGCGGCACGACGGTGTGCAGTCGAGCACCGGCAGCCGGCGGCAGGGCGAGACGCAGTACGTGCACGCCCGCAGCGGCCGGCCCTGCCGGAGGTGCGGCACGACGGTCCGGGTCGCCCCGATCGGCGTGCCACCTCAGGAGCGGACGATGTTCTACTGCCCGGCGTGCCAGGGCGGGCTCGGGCCCACCGACGACGGACGCCGGCAGGACCCGCTCGGCTCGAGCGGCGGGGCCCGGCGCTCCCGACGGTCCTCCTGAGCCCGGGCCCCCGCGGCGTCGCCCTTCTGGGGGTGTCGGCCGTCGGTGCCGAGTCCTAGGCTGCTGCGCGTCCCGCTCCGCACCGGAGCGACCTGTGAAGGAGCATGTGATGACCTCTCGGCTCAACCCGTACATCTCGTTCAAGGACAACGCCCGCGAGGCGATGGAGTTCTACAAGTCGGTGTTCGGCGGCGACCTGACGCTCAGCACGTTCGGTGAGTTCGGGCAGGAGGGCGAGGGCTCCGACGGCATCATGCACGCCCAGCTCGTGACCCCCACGGGCTTCACCCTCATGGCCGCCGACACCCCGCCCCAGATGGAGCACCGGACCGGCTCGAGCATCACCATCAGCCTCAGCGGCGACGACGAGGACGACCTGAAGCGCTGGTGGGACGGCCTCGCCGAGGGCGGCGCGGTCCAGATGCCGCTCGAGAAGCAGATGTGGGGCGACACCTTCGGCATGCTCACGGACCGGTTCGGCGTCGACTGGATGGTCAACATCGGCACCGGCGGCGAGGGCGGCGACGCCGGGAGTGACGGCGGCGCGCAGGCCTGACTCAGGCGGCGAGCCGGGCCAGCTGGCGGTCGAGCTCGGCGGCGTCGACGAGGTCGGTGTGGGTGCCGACCGCGCCGCACGCCCACGCGCCCGCCACAGCGCCGGCGCGGGCCGCGTCGCGGGTCGACCCGCCGTCGAGCCAGGTCCGCAGGAAGCCCGACACGTACGCGTCGCCGGCGCCGTTGGAGTCGATGACCGTGCGACCGGGCAGCTCGAGGGCGGGCACGGCGAACGGCTCGCCCTCGCGGGGGGTGACACGGCTGCCTCGCGCGCCGTCCATGACGACGACGGTGTGGGCACGGCCGCGGGCGAGGACGGCCGCGACGACGTCGTCCTCGCGTCCGCCCAACGCCGAGCCCGACACGAAGACGACGTCAGCCGCCTCGGCGAACGGCCGGTGGTGCGGGTTCTCGCCGTCCCAGTCGTGCAGGTCCGTCGAGGTGCTCAGGCCGCGCCGGGTCGCCTCGGTGAGGGCGTGCACCGTCCACGGCATGATCGACGCGTGGACGTGCCGCGCACCCGGCCCCGCGTCGAGGGCCGCCAGCGCGTCGAGCCACAGCGCTGCGTCGGGGACGAGGTCGTAGGGGTGACGCGGGTCGTAGAGGGACAGCCGGCGGCCGGTGGGGTCGACGAGGTTGACGGCCCGACGCGTCCCGGTCGGGTGGACGACCGCGTCGAACGGGATGCCCTCGGCGGCGAGCCGCTCGCGCACGAGCCGGCCCTCGTGGTCGTCACCGACGACGTCGACGATCCGGGTCGGGATGCCGAGCCGGTGGCAGCCGAGCGCGACGCCGGTACCGGTGTGACCGACGTGCACGTCGATCGGGGGCACGACGTGCGAGTCCGCGAGGGGCATGGGCAGCTCGGCGACGCGCACGATCGTGTCGACCCCGGTGCCGCCGACGACGAGGACCCCCCGTGCGGTGTCGGTCACGAGATCTCCTGGGGCCGGCTCACGGGGATGCGACGCGCATCCGGGGCGGCGAGGCGTTCCTCGTTGGCCTCGGAGTCGACCAGCTCCTTCTGCGACTCCAGCTCGGCCTCGACGCGCGCGAGGTAGGCGGACACCTCGGCCTCGACGCGCTCGGCGTCCCAGCCGAGGGCGGGCGCGACGATCTGCGCCGCGGCGCGGGCGCTGTCGACGCCGCGGCTCGGCGTCTCGATGGAGATGCGGGTGCGGCGGGCCAGTAGGTCGTCCAGGTGCAGGGCGGCCTCGTGGGTCGCCGCGTAGAGCACCTCGACCTTGAGGTACTCCTCGGCCCCCGGCAGCGGCTCGTAGAGGCTGCGGTCGTCCGCGGCGAGGGCGAACAGCTCGTGCACGAGCGACCCGTAGCGCTCGAGCAGGTGGGTGACCCGCCAGACCGGCAGGTCCTCGTGCCGGGCCAGGCGGTCGATCTGGTTGACGAGCGCGACGTACCCCTCCGCGCCGGACAGCGGGATGTACTCGGTGACGCTGCCCGGGACGTCCCCGCCGACGTCCTCGCGCGCGGCGTCGACGGCGTCGGCGGCCATGACCCGGTAGGTCGTGTACTTGCCGCCGGCGATGGAGATGAGGCCGGGCTGGGGCCGGGCCACGGCGTGCTCGCGCGAGAGCTGGCTGGTGTCCTCGTTCTCGCCGGACAGCAGCGGCCGCAGGCCGGCGTAGACGCCCTGGATGTCGTCGTGGGTCAGCGGCACCTTCAGGACGCCGTTGATGTGCTCGAGGATGTAGTCGATGTCGGCCTTGGTGGCGGCCGGGTGGGACCGGTCGAGGTCCCAGTCGGTGTCGGTCGTGCCGATGATCCAGTGGGTGTTCCACGGAATGACGAAGAGCACCGACTTCTCCGTGCGCAGGATGAGCCCGGTCTCGGAGTTGATCCGGTCGCGGGCAACGACGATGTGCACGCCCTTGCTCGCGCGGACGTGGAAGCGGCCGCGCCCGCCCGCCATCGTCTGGATGTCGTCGGTCCAGACGCCCGTGCAGTTGATGACGACCGACGCGTGCACGTCGGTGCGCTCGCCCGTCTCGACGTCCTCGACGACGGCGCCGACGACCCGCTCGCCGGCGCGCAGCAGGTCGACGACGCGGGCGCTCGACAGGACCGTGGCACCATAGGCCGCCGCGGTGCGGACGGTCATCAGGGTGTGCCGCGCGTCGTCCGCCTGGGCGTCGAAGTAGAGCAGCGCGCCCGTCAGGCTGTCGCGCTTGAGCGCCGGTGCGAGCTTGAGGGCACCGGTCCGGGTCAGCTGCTTGTGCCGCGGGACCGACCGCGCACCGCCCATCGAGTCGTAGAGCGTCAGCCCTGCCGTGACGTACGGGCGCTCCCAGCCCCGGCTCGTCAGGGGGTAGAGGAAGGACACCGGCCGCACGAGGTGCGGCGCGATGCGGCTCAGCATGAGCTCGCGCTCCTTGAGGGCCTCGCGGACGAGGTCGAAGTTCATCTGCTCGAGGTACCGGAGGCCGCCGTGGAACAGCTTCGAGGACCGCGACGACGTGCCCGACCCGAAGTCGCGCTGCTCGACGAGCGCCGTCGACAGACCACGCGTGGCCGCGTCGAGCGCGGTGCCGGCGCCGGTGACGCCGCCGCCGACGACGAGCACGTCGAACTGCTTGGTGGCCAGGCGCTTCCACGCCGCGGTGCGATAGGCGAGGTCCAGGCGGACGGGGCTGGTCATCGGTCCCCCTTCGAGTCGGACGGGCCCGAACACACCCTAGCCGTCAGGAGCGGTCCTCAGCCGTGGCGGCCATCCTGCTCGGGCCGCAGTCCGCAGGCGCCTCGCCGCAGGACGGCTGCGTCGGGCGTCGGGACGGCCCCCCGGGCGCGTGCGCGTCAGGTGCGGCTGGGCCGCGCGGGCGCGGGGCCCGGTCACCGGGACGCTTCGACGTCCCCGGCGGTCGACGTCACTCGGGCCGCAGCGGCGTCGCGATGGGGTCGCTCGTCGAGACGGGTGCCGGGGTGTCGAGGTCGGACGGGGCCACCGCGGTGGGGGCTGAGACGCCGTCGCCGTCGGTGCGCATACCGGCGATCTCGGAGCGGAACACGCGGATCGACCGGCCGAGGCTCCGTGAGGCGTCGGGCAGGCGCTTCCAGCCGAAGAGGACCATCGCGGCGATGGCGATGATGAGCATCTCCGGCCATCCCAGATCGGCCATGGCGTCCTCTCCTCTACGGCGGCCGGGCACCGTGCCGCATGCCGCTCAGCCGCAGGCTAGGCGCGAAGTCTGGACGTGGCCTGTGCGCCGTCGACGCGTTGGCTGTGATCCACATCGACAGGCGGTGCGCACCTCAAAGGAGTCATGACGCGCGCTGCACGCAAGGACCGGCTCAGCAGCCGACGTGCTCAGAACGGTGGCGGCTCGGGTTCAGGGCCGGGTTCCCGAACAGGTGCCCGATCGGGCGGGCCTGTCTGGGGTGGCCCTGTGTCGGATGGGCGCGCGCCGGGGTCGGTGAGGGCTTCGCGCCAGTCCTTGGGGTAGGTGACGTACTCGCGACCCGTGAGGGTGGTCCACCTCGTCGCCCCCGAGCCACGGCCCCCACCACCCCGGTCGCGGTCATCGGGTCCGGCGGCGGGATGGTGGTCGCGCCGGGCGGTCCAGGCGCCGGAGGTCTTGGGATGGTGGCAGCCGCGGGACAGGGCCTGCAGGTTGGTCACTCGGGTGGGGCCGGCCGGCCAAGGGGTGATGTGGTCGAGGTCGCAGCGTTCGGCGGGGACCTGGCAGCCGGGGGCGCGATAGGTCCCGTCGAGGGCCCGGACGTGCTCGGCCATGGCGCGGGTCGGGGTGTAGCAGTCGGCGGACAGCTGCACGGCGGTGCCGGTGTCCAGGTCGACTGCCAGGCGCTGCCACACCGACCCGGGCGCGGTCATGATCGCGCGGGCGTGGGCGGCGGTCACCCAACCGTGCCCCGGCAGCTCGCACGCGGCGTCCGAGGCCCCGGTGGCGACCTCGAACGGGACGACGATGCGCACCACCGCCGCCGGCGCGGCGGTGAGCCAGCGCCCGCACGTCGGGCCGGCATCCGGGCCGGCGTCCGGGCCTGCCGTCGACCCGGATGCCGCTCCGGCGAGGGCCTGCCCGTCATGCCCGCCCGGGGTGGTGCCGAAGAGGGCGAGGTCGGTGAGCAGGTCGCAACGGAGCTGGTCCAGGGTGCGCCCGTCGCCGGCGGCCCGGGCCGCGCGGGCCAACGCGTCGACGCGGTCCAGGACGCCGACGACCCGTTCGGCGGTGGCCGTCAGGGTGATGACGCCCATGCCGTCCTCGGTCAGGCGCCCGAACACGCCCCGGCGCGCGGTGGCGGTACGGCGGCGTTCGTCGCTGCACCGGTGGTCGGCGGCGGTGACGGTGCGGCGCAGTCGGGCCCGGAACAGCTGCTGCGTGGCGACCGTCCCGTCGGGGGCCGGCGCCAGGACCGTGGTCTCGAGGGCCGGCAGGGCGTGGTCGGGCAGGGCGCGCGTCTCGGCGACGAGGGTCAGGGCCCGGTGCAGGCTCGTGGCTCCTCGGCGCAGCGCCTCGCGCAGGACCCGGTGTCGGCGCGGCGCCAGGGCCAGCTCGAGCCGGCGGGACACCTCGCCTTGCCCGACCCCGGTCGCACAGGCGATCTCGGCCGCCACGACCCGCTCGGTGCTCAGCGGTACCGGCGCGGCGGTGGCCAGTCGCGCCAGCTGCTGCTCCTGGATCGTGTGCAACGCGGCGTACGCCTCCAGCAGCCGCGACTCCAGCCGCGCCTTGGCCCGCTCCAGCGCCTCCACCTGCGACAGCACCCGGTCACCGGCCGCGTCCAGCCCCTCGTCGCGAAAGGGGACCGGTGCCACCACGACCGCAGCCCCAAGCCGGGCCCGGTCGGTGGCGAGGATGCGCCGGACCCTCGCGGGTCGACCACCCGCAGACCCGGCAGGCAGCGCGTCGAGATAGGGCATCGCCGCTCTCCTCTCGCCAGGTGGTCACCTCTCTCAAGTAGAACAGGTGTTCGAATGGCGGTCAAGCCTGCAGTGTGGACGGTGGACTCGGAAGTGCTTGTGTCGCAGTCCTGTCCACAGGTGTGGGCCGCGGAGCCGTGATGCCGAGGCGCCCGCACGGTACGGTCGGCGTCATGCCGACCGAGCAGCGCAGCCACGTCGTCGCGATCGACCAGGGCACCACGAGCACCCGGGCCATGGTGTTCGACCGCGAGGGCAGGGTCGTGGCCGTCGACCAGCTCGAGCACCGCCAGGTGTTCCCGCGCGCCGGGTGGGTGGAGCACGACGCGTCCCAGATCTGGGCCAACACGCGTCAGGTGGTCGGTGGCGCCCTCGGCAAGGCCAACCTCAACGCGACGCACGTCGCGGCCGTCGGCATCACCAACCAGCGCGAGACCACCGTGGTCTGGGACCGGACCACGGGCGAGCCGGTGCACAACGCCATCGTCTGGCAGGACACCCGCACGCAGGCGATCTGCGACGAGCTCGCGGCCCGCGGCGACGCCGGCCGGTGGCGCGAGGTCACCGGGCTCCCGCTCGCGACGTACTTCGCCGGACCGAAGGTCCGCTGGGTGCTCGACAACGTCGACGGCGCCCGCGAGCGCGCTCGCGACGGTGAGCTGCTCATGGGCACCATCGACTCGTGGCTGCTGTGGAACCTCACCGGAGGGGCCGGCGACGGCGGCCTGCACGTCACCGACGTGACGAACGCGTCGCGGACCCTGCTCATGGACCTGCGGACCCTGTCGTGGGACGAGGACCTCTGCGCCGCGATGGGCGTGCCGATGTCGATGCTGCCCGAGATCCGCTCGTCCTCGGAGGTGTACGGCACGTGCAAGCCAGGCATCCTCATCGACGTGCCCGTCGCGGGCATCCTCGGCGACCAGCAGGCCGCGACCTTCGGCCAGGCCTGCCTCGACGTGGGGACCGCGAAGAACACCTACGGCACCGGCAACTTCATGCTCCTCAACACCGGCGAGGACATCGTCGCGTCCGACAACGGCCTGCTCACGACGGTCTGCTACCGCCTCGGCGGGGACAAGCCGGTCTACGCGCTCGAGGGGTCCATCGCCGTCACCGGGTCGCTCGTGCAGTGGCTGCGCGACAACCTCGGCATCATCGAGGACGCCGCGGAGGTCGAGACGCTGGCGGCGAGCGTCGACGACAACGGCGGTGCCTACTTCGTGCCGGCCTT